>JAFVWD010000038.1 GCA_017501865.1 Clostridia bacterium
ACCACGACACAAAGCCTTCAAGACACGGTGGGGATGTTATCGACTATGTAATGGTAAATGATAATTTTGATGCCGTATCTTATAAGGTTGTTACTGCAGGTGTAGACGAGAGATATGTTTCTGACCATTTCCCGGTTTATGCCGATTTATTGATTAAGTAATAGTGCTAATAAAATAGAGCAGCAATTGCTGAGCAAGTGTATTTGCAGAAGTATTATCTTTTTTGTAAATGCACTGCTCGGATTGTTGCTTTGTCTTTTTTTGGTGAGGTTTATGGAAAAATATTTTATTTCATTTGCTGATAAAACGAACAGACAGATTAATGTTGAGAACGAGAATGGCGATATTGTCTATACTGCCAGAAAAACTTTAAACCTTTTAAGTGAAAAAATTATTTTAACAAACGTAAAAAATGAAAAAGTTGCCGAAATAAGGCGTAATATTTCATTTGTTCTTCCAAGTTACCGTGTTTCTGTCGCGGAAAAAGACACTTTTACAGTAAAAAGGAAATTTGGCTTTTCTGTTGCATATGACGTAATTGGTTTACCGTGGATGGCAGAAGCAGACAGCGAGTGTGAAAATTACCTTGTTCATAATAACGGTGAGCCTGTTTTTGAAATAAAAAAAGAAAGAGAAAGGTGGAGGATAGGTTATATCTTATGCGTCAAATCAGATTATGATGCATTATATGGCATAACACTTTCAATCGCAATAGATTCTGCAATGCGTGCGATTGCCAGAGTAAAATAAATTGGAGGTAAATTTTATGAATTTAACAAAGCGTTTGCTGTCTTTTGTGTTAGCAGTACTTATGTTGTTTTCTATGTCAACAGTAGCATTTGCTGCAACAGAATTTGAACGCAAGCCAATAAAAGCACTTGATTATAAAGCTCATGATGCTTTGGCAAATAGAAAACAAATGACAACCAGGTCATTTCAGTCCGGTACTCAGCTTTTAGGTAATGATTATATTGAGTTTTTTGTTAATGATATTTATAGTAGCGAGAATGAATCCGGTAGATTTACTATAGGTAACAGAGAGGGTAACCCTAATTATACATCAGATAACTATTCAATCCTTATGTTTGGTCATGATGATCCATGGTCGTCATATACCACTATACGCATAAATAATACTTCATACATATTTAATGCCGATGAAGTAAGCTATGACAGCGAAACACTGACTTCAGTTTCTACTATGACTGTCGAAAATGTTTTGGTAACACAGACATTACAGATTGTTAAAAACGAAGGTACAGGTTTAAACGATACAGTCAGAATTAATTATACAGCTAAAAACCTTTCAAGCTCCGATAAAAATATCGGTATAAGAATTATGCTTGATACAATGCTCGGTAATAATGATGGTGCACCGTTTAAGGTTCCGTCAGTTGGTAATATTACTTATGAAAGAGAAATGAGAGGTAATCAGGTTCCTCAGTATTGGCAAGCATTTGACAGCTTAGAGAATGCATCTGTTTTTGCAGTCGGTACCTTCTATAAGAATAACGAAAGAAAGCCTGATAAGGTTCAGTTTGCAGATTGGGGAGATATTTACAGCTCAACAAATTCCTGGAATTATGAGGTTAATTCAGATAAAAGTGTTACAGGTGACAGCGCTGTTGCTGCATATTGGAATCCTGTAAAGGTTTCTCCGAACGGTACAACAGAGGTTTCTACTTACTATGGTGTTGGTTATGCACTTAATGGTACTGATTTTGATGCAGCGGTGCAGGTGCCTGTAGATGGATTTGCCGTTCAGATTACAGATGAAAACGGAGCCCCGTTAAGCGGTGTTTCTGTTACTGCTCAGAACTTGTCTACTCCTGCAACAGTTGTAACTGATAATGACGGTATGGCTACTTTTACAGCTCTTCCTTCAGGTTCAGATTACGAAAGAGATGTTACTCTTAAAATTTCGAAAGCAGAGCATCAGACTATTACCGTAAACCGTAGGGTTTCCAAGGGTGGTCTTACAACTGCTACTATTTACAAAGATGATGGCAAGGCAAGAGTTTTCTCTGCGTTGGCAACATTGGATAATACTTGCTTTGATTTGCTCAATCAATATAAGTATTTCAAAGAGAATGTAGATAAAACAACCGCAGCAGATGATGACAGTAACGTTAAATGGCTTAACATTGACGTAGATGCATCAAGCGGTACAAATATAACAAAATATCAGATTCTTCAGGGCGGTAAGGTTGTTGTAGAAAGTTCAGAGTCTACAATAAAAATTCCTGTTTTTACCGGCACACCGGGTGATACTGATAAGTACGGAACAGAGCTGAGAATTGATAAGCTTGAAGCAGGTAAAACTGCTTATATACGTGTAGTTGACCGTAACGGTAATGCTTCCGAACAAAAAAAGCTCGGATTTAAAATAAGTAAACCGACAACTTATGGTATGGAGGATACAGAAGGCAGTCTTGATTTTGGTAAAGCGCTTACCATTAACGTTCCTTCAAATATTCCGATTTTAGGTGATACAGAGATTGAGCTTGGTTGGAATGGTTTACCGTTTAAATTTGAAATTTCAGATGATGGTAAAGTCAAATTTGCTATTAACCCCGAAATTGATTTAGAGACAGGTGAAGTAGATTGGGGCGATGCAAAGAAAGATTTTGACGATAAACAGCTTCAGGCTATTAATAACAGATTAGATGCAAAAAAAGCTTTCGGTGGCAAATTGCAGAAATTCGGCGCGGGTAATGTTGATGTTAATATGAACATTATGGGCTATGGTGAAGGCTATGCTGATGAAAATAATAACTTTACAATAAACGTTGGTCTTGTAATTACAATTCAGGAGGAGGCTTCCTACACATGGACCTTCTTCCTCGGTTATGTTCCTGTTTATGTAGCAGTTGGTGAAAAGGTTGATTTAAAAGGAACAGGTGAAATCAACATCCTGAGCTCCGAAGGAGGAGTATCTGTTTCAGGTACTAACCTTGAAATAAATCCAAGTCTTACAATTAATGTTGACGGTGGTGTTGGTGCTAACGGTGTTTTAAATGTTGGTGCTTCAGGCAGAGCAAAATTAGCTTGGTTAAGAAGATTCTCTGACAATTACGATAACGTTTCGCTTACAGGTAGTGTTTATATAGTCGCGCAGGCATTTTTATTCAAAGCTGAAAAGAAAATGGCGGAAGGCACGTGGACTATTTATGACAGCTACAACAGAAGCTTGTCACCAAATACAATGTTGAATGATGATGCTGATTTCTATTCTGCTTCATCATATGTACCTATTGACAGAAGCTATCTTAAAGCTGCGGCTTCAGCAGGCTTGAGTCCGAAAAAGGTAAGAAGTAATTCTTCACAAGGTGTTTCGTCATTATGCCTTTTGGAGTATGTTTATCCTGATGCTGCTCCTGTGCTTGTAAATGCAGGGGATAAAGCATATCTTTTCTGGTTGAATGACAATCCTCTTCGTGAAGATTATGACCGTACTGCACTTACGTATTCAATAAGCGAGGATCTTTCGAACTGGTCCGAGCCGAAGCAGATTTTCGAAGAAACAGGAAGCAGTACCGCAGATTTTGCTTTTGATGTTTTTGTTGATGGTAGTGATATTCATATTGCATTAAGTAAGTCAAATAAAAGATTTGATAATGATTCAGCAACTATTGAAGATATTGCAAAGACCTCTGAAATTTACTATGCAAAGTTAAACACTACAGATAATTCTGTTACAACTAAACGTTTGACAACAGATGAAAGTGCAGACACAATGCCTTCAGTTGCAGTACTTAACGGCACAGTAAACGTTTTGTATGCTAAAAATAATATGTCTGATGGTTTATTCGGTTCAGGCAGTACACACAGTTTGGTTTTGGAAAATGTTGCTACAGGTGCTAAAACTGCAATTCCTGTAAATGGATTTATTGCAAATGCATCTCTTGGTGTTTTAAATAATAAGATAGTTCCTGCTTATATAGTAGATGCTGACAAGAATTATGATACAGAAGCCGACAAGGAACTCAGAATTTATACAAACGGCGCTGAAAAGCTTATTGCAAAAACAGCAACAGGTGTTGCTACACCGGTGTTTACAACACTTGGAAATAATAGTGTTCTTATCTGGTATGCAGACGGAACATTAAAATATACAAGTGATGCACAGACTGTATCTGATGTTTTTGAAACAGTACCTTCCAATCTCAGCAGAAACTTCTCAGCAGTAAGTGGTAATAACGGAACAAAGCTTGTTTGGACTGCTATGTCTGAAGAAGAGGAATCAGATACTACCGCGGTTTATGCAACATCTTATGTTAATGGTAAATGGTCACCTGAATACAAATTGTTTGATACCGAAAGTGAATTAACCGCAAAGTTAAGTGGTTTCTCAAGTGATGAAAACACTTATATTACACACATTGAAACAAGCGGTATTGATTACGATGATTTGTACTCTTCTCTTTATATTTCAAGCATTAAACCGGCTGTTAATGTCGGACTTGCGGATGTATCGTTTGAAGCATCTGAGGTTGGCGCCGGCAGAACATTACCGTTAACTCTTACAATTGAAAATGCGGGTACAGAGGTAGTTGATACTATACCTGTAGAGGTATATGAACGTTATGCTTCTGATTCACAGGAATTTATTATTGAAAATGCAGATTTGGGTTGCGGTGAAACAAAGACGTATACATTAGATTCTTTTGTACTTCCTGATGATTTGGATGAGCCTACTGTATTTTATGTCAGCCTTGATTGTGAAGATGATACCGATTACTATAACGATGAATTTACGTTTGAGGCAGGCTATGTAGATTTAGAGGTTGAGACATCTAATGTAATTGTAGACAATGCTGATTGTACAAACATCATCATTAGAAACCTTACAAATATGCCTACATCTGCAACATTAAGAGTTTTCGCTGACGAAATGAACGGTGCTGTTGTGTATGAGAAGAAAATCGAAAACCTGACAAAAGACTCAGCACAGACAATTCTTGTTGATCTTTCAAACTTAGGTGCAAGCTCAATTGATAAATACTACGTTAAAGTTGTAGCTGATTCAGAAGAATTACTTCTTGCAGATAATGAATCTCTTGTTTATATGGCTTTGGGTAAAGAGAAAACTTATTCGTTCAGAACAGATACAGATGGATTAGGAACTGTAACAGGTGCATCTGACGGTCAGTACACACCGGGAGTAGAGCTTCAGCTTGAAGCTTTGGAGGATGCAAGAACCAGATTTGTAAAATGGAGCTCTGATGATATAACTATTCAGAATCCAACTTCTAAAACATTAAAGTTTACAATGCCTGAAAAGGATGTATCTGTTTTTGCGGAGTTTGAAGATTTGTCAGTTTACAGCAGAATTAATTCCGACGATTACGGCAATATTGCTTTTGGCTCAACAAGACAATTAACCGCTGTGTTTGATGGAGCAGAAGGCTTGGAAAGTACTGCTTTGTGGTCAAGCTCAAATACAAATGTTGTTACTGTTGATTCAAACGGCTTGTTACGCGCAGTTGGTTTAGGCGATGCTATTATTACACTTAATTCGACAGATGAAAGAGTAGTTCCGTCTACATATGCTGTAAGTGTTGTTCCGAGACAAATCAGTATTAATAAGACTTCTGCAACAATCGGAACAGGCGAAACTCTTCAATTGAGTGTAACCTCAGATATCAGTGCAGAAGACAGAAACAGCTTGTATTGGGAGAGTTCTGATACTTCTGTTGCTACTGTTGATGAAAACGGTTTAGTTACCGGTGTATCTCGAGGTGAATGTTATATTTATTTGCGTTCAAATAATGATGCAATCGGTACTACAAGCTGTGCGGTAGATGTAAGTTATTTGTTGCGTACAGAGGATTTCAATTTACTCGAAAGTGCGCACGACTACGAAAATCACAGCTCAGATATGTGGATTTACACAGTTCCGGGAGCAAGCTCTGTTACTTTGACATTCGATGAAAGATGCGAGTTTGAAAATGGCTACGATGTTTTGTATATTTACGACGGTGAAGATAATCTCGTTGAGTCATATACAGGTACAAATCTTTCAAATGCAGTAGTTAAGGTGACGGGTTCTGTTGTGAAATTACACCTGAAAACAGATGGTTCAACAAGATATTGGGGATTCAAGGTAGTTAATGCTGAGGCTGAGTTCCCGCATCCTCATAAATATACAGAAACTGTAATTAAAGAAGCTACCTGTACAGAGAAGGGGGTAACCAAGTTTACTTGTTCTTGCGGTTATAGCTATGAAGAAAGCAACATTCCTGCTTTAGGACATAATTATTCTAAAGAATTCACAGTAGACAAAACTCCTACTGTTACTGAAAAAGGTTCAAAATCGAAGCATTGTACTCGTTGTAATGCAAAAACTGAGGTAACAGAAATTGTGGCAATGCCTGTTGTTACTTATAAGCCCGACAATAAAGGTATGGTTATAAGCTGGAGCAAGGTTGAAGGTGCCAAGAGCTACACGGTTTACAAGAAAACCTATGATGCAAAAACTAAGAAATGGTCTGATTGGTCTGCTGTTAAGTCAGGTGTGACTACAACACAATATACCGATTCAAAGGTTAATTTAGGTCAATTCTATAAGTATACTGTTAAGGCTGTAAACGGCTCTATCAAAACTGCTCATCAGAATTTAAAGGGTGTAAAATTTGTTGTAACACCTACAGTAAGTGTTTCGAATTCTTCTGCGGGAATAAAGGTTTCGTGGAAGCCGGTTACAAATGCTACAGGCTATATTGTTTATAGCTCCACATATAATACAAAGACTAAAAAATGGTCATCGTGGAAAAACCGCGGAACAGCAAAATCAAATAAAACTTATTGGGTTGATAAGGCTGCAAAAAGCGGGGTTAAATATCGCTATACCGTAAAAGCTAAATGCGGAAGCGCTGTAAGTACTCATAACAAGAACGGTGTAAGTATACTGTTCATTGCTATGCCAAAAGCTAAGATTGTAAATGCAGCTTCGGGAATTAAAGTAACTTGGAATAAGGTTTCAGGTGCTAAGAACTATATTATATATCGTTCTGAAGTGGTGAAGGGTAAGTGGTCCGGCTGGAAGGTTATGACTACAACCCAAAAAACTGCTAATTCCTGGGTAGACAAAACTGCAAAAAGCGGAACTACTTACAAGTATACCGTGAGAGCTGTAAACGGAAAAGTTAAAAGTGCCTTTGTTGCTTCAAATGTTACTAAATTCTTATCTGCACCAAAAGTAACTGTTGCTAAAAACAAAGCTCTGATTAATGTAACTTGGAGTAAAACTGCAGGTGCAGCAAGTTACATTGTTTACAGAAGTGAGTATAACGCAAAAACTAAAAAATGGTCCGGTTGGAAAAAGGTAGCAACAAAAGCTAAAAATGTTACCAAGTGGTCTGACGGCTCAACAAAAAAAGGTGTATATTATAAATATACAGTAAGAGCAATCAACGGAAACTACAAAGGTTCATTTGTTGCAAGCGGAAAAATTAAAAGATAAATATAAAAAAGCAATCACCATATTCGTAAGAGTACGGTGATTGCTTTTATTTGAGATTAAATTTGATTTTGTGTATTAGCTCGCATAAAATGCACAAAAGATAAACTTTTTGCACCGAATTTTTGTAAAAATGTTGAAAAATATGAAAATTTGTGTTAAAATTTATGAGTATTGATACAGAAGAGAATAAGTTGTTTTCAGATTATGTGGATTTTGGTTCTGTTTATTTCATATATCTGTTTTAAAGACTATTCCCATTGCTTCAGATGTTTTGAGGGAGCAAACTAAGTTGTATGTCGGATTTGATGATACCGAGCAGATATCGGTTGTTCATCAATTAAGATATAATTATTAAAATTATTTAGGAGGTTTTTATGGAAAAGCAAAGTTTTTTCAAACCGTTTAAAAGTATTTTTTCATTACTTTTAAGCATCTGTATCGTGTTCTGCGGTTTAGCAACAACAGCTTTTGCAGCAGAAGCGGACGAAACTACAGTTCTTGTAGAAGGGCAAGTGTACACTTTGCCTGTTGGTTCGTATACCTTTAATCCTACTCAGGATGGTTGGTATAAGTTTGAATCTACAAATGGCGGTGATCCATGCGTAAAACTTATAATCAACGATGGTTCAACGGACAGCTATGAAGAAGAAGATGATGATGGTGGTATTGATGTAAATTTCAAATGTTTTGTAGATATTACTTCATCAGATGTAGTCACAATTGAACTTTCAAACTTTGAGGATGATGATACTACTCCGATTACTTTCAGTATCGAATATAGAGGTGTAGATGAACCTGATGATATGGGTGATCCTGATAATGATTATAACGATGACTACGACGGTGACGCAACCTATGTTTCAGCAAATGGTTTTACTGCGCAAGTAATTGATGAAACAACCTGTCGCATAACGAATATTGAAGATTCTGCAGTTGTTGACGGTGTTTTAACAATTCCTCAGGCTATTGAAGATTATACAGTTGTAGGTTTTGATTATTGGATTGATTTATATAACGGTTCAATAACAGTAATTAATTTGCCTTCAACCGTTTCCGGTGATTTACCGTTTGATTCTTTGTATAACCTTACTGCTGTAAATGTTCCTGAAGATAGTACATCATTTAAGTCAATTAATGGTGTAGTTTATAACAAAGCATTAACAGAAGTTGTGCTTATACCAAATGATTTTAGCGGAGTATTTTATATTCCTGCAGGTGTAGAAACATTTGATTACACCAATTTGAACGTAACTGGTTTTGAAATTGAGCAGGGCAACAAGTATTTTTCAATGAAAAATGGTATCCTTTGCAATCTTGATGGTACTGTTCTCAGAAAAGCAACACCATCAGCTCCGACAGAATTTGTGTTGAAAGCAAATATGTTTGTTGAACCGGCTTGCTTTGCAGGCACTAAGCTTCAAAAGGTTACTATTGATTCAAATGTAACAAATATTTCATATGCAGTTTTTGCAGGTTGTACAGAGCTTAAATCAGTTGTGATTCCGGGAAGTGTTAAAGCAATAGGTTCAAGTGCTTTTTCAGGCTGCACAAAGCTCGAAACTGTTACTATAAATAATGGTCCGACTACTATCGGTTCTTATGCTTTCCAGGATTGTAAAGCTTTAAAATCTATAGTAATCCCTAATTCTGTTAAAACAATTGAGAACAAGGCTTTCGATTGTTGCAGTTCACTTGCAAGTGCAACATTAGGCTCAGGTCTTAAGAAAATTTGTTTCAAAGCTTTTGCAAATTGCGATTCTCTTCTCAGTATCGTGATTCCTAATAGTGTTACAGAAATAGAAAATGGTGTATTTGAATCTTGTGATAAGCTTGCTACAGTAAAAATCGGTACAGGCTTGAAAGAAATAACCGGAGGGGCTTTCTACGGCTGTAAATCTCTTAAATCACTTTCTATTTCAAATTCTGTAACAACAATTGAATATGAAGCATTTGACGGTTGTACTTCACTTGCTTCTGTTAAGATTCCTGATAGTGTAAAAAATATATGCTATCGTGCATTTGCCGATTGTACAGCACTCGCTTCAATTTCAATAGGTAAGGGTGTTACTTATATTGATGAAGGTGCTTTTGCAAACACAAAGTATTACAATACAAGCAGCAACTGGGTTCAAAAGGTTTTATATATCGGAAATTATTTAATTGAAGCTAAGGATGATATTTCCGGTGCATATAGTATTAAAAATGGTACTAAGTGCATAGCAACAGCAGCTTTTTCAGATTGTGGCACACTTAAAACTGTAACAATGCCATCTACACTTGTCTCAATTTGTGATAATGCTTTTACTAATTGTAAAACTCTTACAAAGGCTATTATTCCGGCAAGTGTAAAGATTTTAGGTGACTACATATTCACAGGTTGTAAATCATTGAAGATTGTTTCTGATAAGGATACTACTTCTGAAGTTGTTACAACACCAAAATCTGTAACTACTATTACATACGATGAGTTTATGGGTTGTGAGTCTGTTAAAAAGGTTGTAATACCTTACGGTGTTAAAGCAATTAGTCCATTTGCTTTCTCCGGCTGTAAATCTCTTACTTCCATAACAATACCAAGCTCTGTTAAAACTATAGGATACAGTTCTTTTGATGATTGTAATTCACTTAAGAAGGTTACTATTCCAAGTAGTGTAACAGAAATTGCATACAGATCTTTTGGTTATGTTTATAGTTATGATGATTATTCTACAACTATAAGTAAGGTTGCAGGTTTTACAATTGAAGGTAAGAAGGGTTCATCTGCAGAACAGTATGCTAAAGAGAACGGCTTTAATTTCGTAGAAAGAAAGCTTACTCTTGCAACACCTACAGCTTCTTCTGCAAATACTTCAAAGGGTATTAAAGTTACTTGGAACAAAGTTTCAAATGCAGAAACTTATGCTGTTTACCAG
>JAFVWD010000362.1 GCA_017501865.1 Clostridia bacterium
GTTGCTTTCCGCTAAACTTAATGTCTTTTTAAGATTTTGTAAAGTCTCTTCTTTTTCGGTATAATTACAGCAATCTATAAAGAAAAAAACAAGTGAAGATAAGCTTTTTTCTGCAACATCACAAGCAGAAACACATAAAGATGTATTTTCGATTACTTTTTTTCTGTAATCGCTTAAACTGCAACCACTGATATAATCAAGTGAATTGTACAAATGAAATTTTGCATTTGCGTTACTTAAGGCATACATAAAATAATCGCATAAAAAGGTGCTGTCTCCACCAAGAAACACCTTTTTATAATTCCCGTAAGCCTTTTTCTTTTTACGGAAGCGCTTTAAATGAACTGCTATTGCTTCTGCCGACATTACAAACTCGTCAACAACAACATCTTTTCTCATTTAACACACCTCCCGATTCAGTAAATTATATCACATTTCACACTTTAATTCAACTGCTCTGATTATGAGACAAGCTTATAATATCTGCAGCCATTTTCCTTGTGCAATCTTTTATATTTTCTATATGCAGTCTTATGTAAGAATTAAGATATTCATAATCGTACGGTTTTTCGAAGCTTTCGACCAGCTTCTTTGCATTCTGCTCTTTATAGCCCGGTAAAACATTATAATCAATGGCAAGTCCGCGTACATTCTCATATGTATTCATATCATAATTATAAAAATATAAGGGTATGCCCTTTATACCGGCTTCATATACTACACAGGAATAATCGCTGACCAGCTTATCTGTACAAGTGAACATCTGAAAAGTAGAAAACTCATTATCCATTATAACACGTTCATCTGCTACAACAGTTTTTGAAAGAGGGTGAAGCTTTACTATAAGGTTATATTTTTCAAAATTAAAAGCATTTATAAATTCTTTAAGATATTTTTCAAACTCGTCTTCTTTTTTTCTGAATGTAGGAGCATAAACAACATTTGGTTTTTCTTTTAAAACAGGATATTTTGCAAATATTTTTTCGCGTGTTGAATTTATATAGTTTTCATCTGTAAGTAAATCTATACGAGGCAATGTAAAAATCCTGAATTTTTCGGCAGGAGCTCTGAAGCCTTCCATAAGAACCTGCTTATACTCTTCACCCGCACAATAAATAACATCGTAATTTTCGTGCATTTTCATAACAGTAGCTATAGTTTCAGAGCTACCCTCGCCCTTACCTATAATCTGCCAGCCAAACTGTTTCAGCTTACCTACTGTATGCCATATCTGAACAACTTGCAAAGCCTTTTTATGTTTAAGAATGCTGACAACAAGGCAATATGTATCTAATACGCATACCTTTGAGGTTGCAAGGTGATACATTTGGGTAAACATATGAAAGCCGTACATTACCTTTGTAAAAAGAGTTGAGTTCACACCGCCATCTAAGGTACGGCATAAATAAACAACCTTCATACCACTGTTTTCCAATTCTTTACCCAACAATTTAAAATCGTCATTAACTTCGTTAGATTGACGACTTATCATAACAACTTTCTCTTCTGTTTTCAGCAGTTTAAATAAAGCATATATAATATTCATTGCTAAAATGAATATTTTCAATATCAATGTTTTCAACACATCATCCCTATTTATTCAAGAAGATATTTAAAGATATACTATTATATCACATTTAATACATAAATTCAACAAATGCATTTATTGTCTTTTAAAATAGTTATAATCTGTCAAATAAAAGCTTCTTATATACCCTTTTTGTTATACGAAAACTATTCCGCCGAGTTTTTTATTAAAATAAACCGCA
>JAFVWD010000363.1 GCA_017501865.1 Clostridia bacterium
CAAAGTATCTGAGTAAGTTGTGATTCTTTAAAAACGTAATAGTGTTGCTCATTTCATTAGTTACATGAAAAGCTATTTCTTTATGTAAATATATACCTGAATACTCCTGTTTAACGTCTTTTAAATTATTGTGAAAGCTAATAATACCGTAGCTTTTTTTTGGCTTAAACCATTGAGTTGGAGTAAGATTCTCAATGTCAGAATAAATAGCTTTTTTAAGTTGCAGAAATTCCTCAGGAGAAAGCTCATCTGAAACAGAAGTTTTTAAGCCATCTTTAGAGTATATGCTTACCTGGTTATTAAGTAAAAACTGTGTATCGTACTGCTTTGTAAAGAAATCTTTTTCGTTTCTGTCAGTCATATTTTCAAGTAAGCATATCCGGTAGTGCATTTTAACTGCATCTGATTTCCAGAGTTCAAGGATTTTTTCATCTGTTTCCTTACTCAAAAAAGTGTATTCTCTTGAGAAAGTACTACCGTTTTTCAGCGTGTATGTAAGCCTTAAAATATTTGATGTGTCCTTTTCTTTGTTGTTTATTGCAGATGAATGAATATCTTTGATTAATTCGAAATCTGCCTTGGTTGTGAAGGTGTAATCCTTATAAACCTCACTCGCCTCATCAATATAAAAGCTATTGGTATTTGTTGCATTTTCTAAGATTTCAAATGGTAGGTTTACAGAAACCTTAAGAATATCATCAGTAGCAGGAGTGCGTTTTTCATAACCAAAGCAACCGCTTGAGGCAATAAGTGACGTAACGGAAAATGCTAACAAAATGCTTGCAACGCATATCAATTTCTCTTTGATGTTTTTAATTTTTAAAGTTAAAATAAGGTTTAAAATAAATGCAAGAATGATTGCAGTGCAAATAAAAATTGCAGCATTTATTTTTGTGGTATTAACTGAAAAAATTTCCGAAGAGCTGAAGCCGTCGTAGGAGAAATTATAAGCAAACGCAAACGACTTTATTAAGCTTAACAGGTTAGTGGTCAAAATATAAGAAAGCATAACAGATAATGAAAAACAGGAGATGATAGTAAATAGCTGATTTGCTGACGGCTTGCCTATATTTTCATACTTAAATCTTTTTTCAAAGTGTTTTTTTGTTAAGAGTAAAGCAATAGTTAAAATTGCTAACCAAATAATTGCGTGAGCTATGCCCGTAAGAGGATGTGAAGCAGTATCCGAGGGAACATACACAGAAGTTTTGACTAAAAGAAGTTTTCTGACAGGGTCAATAAGTGTTACGGTTCTGTCATTTGTATCATAAAATGAGGAGTAACCGTGTAAAAATGCGGTACACGCAATATCAATAACAGCTAAAATAGCTCTCGGCAAAAACAAAAGTGATACTCCACCCAGAAGTGCCTCTATGAATCTGTTCGTCAGGACTGAGGCTGCAACACTTGCGGTAAAGCCCGCAAGTGCGAGAAGTAAGTTTCCCAGAACATTTTCCGCAAAGTTACTTAAAAGAACCGGTGAAAATCCAAATACAGAAATATGCTCTTTTAATATAATCAATTTAGTAAGCAGAATTGATAATGCAAACCAGACTAACGGAAGAAGTATCTTTTCATTAAACAGCTTGCTGCGTTTTACAGGTTGTGAAAATATTGTGGAAACAAGCTTTGGCCTTAACAAAAATGAAAATTGAAAAAGACCGGTTATAAATGTGAAAAAAGGTATTATTAAAATCTCGTATTCTGTAGCAGAAAACATAAAAGATTTTTCCGGAGATAGCAAAGGACCTTTTTCAAGAAATTCTCCTGCCATAGTGGCGAGAAAAACAATTGAAGCAATACCAAGAATTAAAAATAAGGGAATTTTGGTTAATGCAAGATTTGATAAATCAATTTCTTGGTTGAAAAGGCTTTTTTTATCCTTTTTTTTCATAAGATTTCCCCCTTTTATTTTATTGTACAGAAATATAATCAGCCCGGAATAATGTAAACGGCAGTGCGCTTATAATCATATTCAACAATAAGAATGCGACATTCATCAGTAGTAAGATATCTGTTGTGAGCGTTGCTTATAAGCTTTTTAATTTCTGCTTTGTCAGTAACCTCTGTAACAGGCGCAGCCTCATCATTGTAGTAGTATTCAATTTCAAAAATTCTGGATATAAGTTTTTCTGCAAATGTTTCGGGGTATTCCTCTTCATATTCCTCAGTTTCCAAACTGCTTAAAACGTCATCGCCTAAATATCCGCCACCGTAAAATACCATTGGGTGGCAAGTATCTACAACGCTCTGATCAGCATCATAGGAATCATACCATTGTGCTATTTCTTTTAAATTAGCAATGTAAGCAGAATTTACCTCTTCCTTTTCCTTGAAAAGCTCGAAGAGCCCCAAATCCTTTAACACCTTAACGGTGTTTTTCATTTCTGCTGTTACACTTATGACGAGTTGGTTACCGTCACTTAAGTCACCAATATATAACTCTTCTTCCGGTTCAGTGCCTCCTACAGTTTCGACAATACCGGTAGCGGCTTCAGAGTCAGGGATTTCTTCGGTGAATTCCTCGTAGAATTCGTCATAGTATTCACCGAAGACACTATCATAATAATTTTCGCCGTATGAAAATACAATTCCGCCGTAAGTTTCTGTCGGCTTGAACCATTCTTCGGTAGTAAGTGTGGTTATATCCTTGTAAATGGCAGTTTTAATTTTATTAAAAGCATTCTCATCCAACAAACTGTTTATGTCTGCAATAAAAGCATCTTTTCCGAATAAGCCCACAGAAGAGTCTTTGTAATTAAGACATGAAAATGGTTTTTCTTCCTCTTCATCGTAATAATTATAATAAGATAATATATTATCATCTGAAATTTTTGTAGTAGGGTATTCAGGGTCCAGGTTAGTTGGTTTATTGTTGAAAAATGTATCTTTAAGAAGCTTGTTCATTTCATCGGTTTTCCATATGTTAAGCAATTTCGAGCTTGCTTCTTCACTAAGGTAAGAATAACTTCTTGTAATTACAGAACCATTTTTAAGTACATATGCAATATTTACTGTTTCTG
>JAFVWD010000364.1 GCA_017501865.1 Clostridia bacterium
AAGTCGGTTTAAACATGTACCCGAGCTTGTAAGAATGGGTGCAAAAATACGGACTGCGGGCAGAGTAGCGGTAATAGAAGGTGTCGACAGGTTGTACGGTGCCAATGTTGTGTCACCTGATTTGCGTGGAGGTTCAGCACTTGTTTTAGCAGGGCTTTCGGCAGTCGGAGTTACCGAGGTTTCAGCAATAAAGCATATTGACAGAGGATACGAAAACTTTGAAACTAATCTTTGTATGATAAATGCAGATGTAGTTAGGATGGAAGATAAAAATGGCAGCACAAAAGAAAAACAATTCATCTAAAGTGATAAAGCTACCCACAGAGTTTACAGGCATAAACGGTCAGCAGCTTTCGCGTGATGAAATAAGGTCAAGAAAAAAGAGAAAGCTTAAAAGACGCAGAGCTATAAGAAAAGCTATGCTTTCAATGTTTATGTTTTTTGTTATAGCAATTATAGGTGTTGTTCTTGCTTTTACAGTATTTTTTAAGATTGACACAATAAAAGTAAAAGGAGGCGGAACCTATCCGCCTAAAATAGTGCTACAAAATTGCGGTGTAACAGAGGGCGATAGCTTGCTTTTGGCAAATTCCTCCGGGGTTGCCGAGACACTTTTGTCATCGTTACCTTACATAGGTTCTGTGTCTGTAACAAGAGAGCTTCCGTCTACACTTATAATTAATGTTACAGATACAGCTTGTGCCGCTGCAATTGCAAATACAGGTACTTATATTTTAATAAATGAAGACGGCAAGGTTTTAGATGCCGATGCAGATATTTTGAATGAAGGAATACCGCTTGTAAGCGGTGTCGAAGCAGAAAGCTTTAAAGAATGTGAAAAAATTACTTTTAAAACAAAAGAAAATGGGGATATTTTAATTGAGATATTAAAAGCGTCAACAGAAGCAGGTATGACAGGTCTTACCGAAATTGATGTGACAAATGCTTCTGATATAACCATGAAATATGACAATCGTATTAAAATTCGCGTAGGCTCGTCATTGAATCTGAAAAATAAAGTATTAAGAGCCGCTTCAGCTATAGAGCGCGAAAACGAAATTAATCAGTATGAAACAGGTGTTCTTGATTTAAGAACGGAGCCTCGCGCATATTTCAAAGCGGGGGCAGAGGAGACTACTTCTGCATCAAAAAATAAAAACAATAAAACAAAAACAGAAAAAACACAGAAAAAATGAACAAAACAAGAGAAAAAACAAGAGAACAATAGTAAAAAATGTTAAATTTTCAATAAAAATACAAAAATATCTTGCTATTATCAGATTTGTGTGGTAACATTATATGGATTAAAGTGGATATCTACACAGATTTTGGATGTTCAGGAAAATTAAATCGAATAAATAAGAAACGTTACTTTTATAGTTCTTTTATATGATTAGGAGGAAGTTCAAATGGCATTTGAAGATGTTACAACTGAATTCGAAGAAGCTACGCAAATTAAAGTTATAGGTGTCGGCGGCGGTGGCGGTAATGCTATCAACCGAATGGTAACAGCAGGGGTTCAGGGTGTAGAGTTTGTTGCAATTAATACTGACAGACAGGTTCTTGAATTTTCTAAAGCAACACATAAAATTCCGATTGGTGACAAAGTAACAGGCGGTCGTGGTGCTGGTGCTCGTCCTGAAATGGGACTTAAGGCAGCAGAAGAAAGCCGCGATATTATTATTGATACATTAAACGGTGCTAATATGGTATTCATCACAGCCGGTATGGGCGGTGGTACAGGTACAGGTGCTGCTCCTGCAATTGCACAGATTGCAAAAGAACGCGGTATTCTTACTGTTGGTATCGTTACTAAGCCTTTCGCTTTTGAGGGCAGAAGAAGAATGCAACAGGCAGAAGCAGGTATTGCAGAGCTTGCTCAACACGTAGACAGTCTTATAGTTATTCCTAACGAAAGACTTAAGCTCGTTACAGATCAGAAAATAACTTTTGCCAATGCTTTCCAGTTTGCAGATGACGTTCTTCGTCAGGGTGTTAAGAGTATTTCAGACCTTATTAAGGTTCCCGGTCTTATTAACCTTGACTTTGCAGATATCAGTGCTGTTATGAAGGATGCAGGTCACGCACATATGGGTGTTGGTCGTGCTTCAGGTAAAGAAAAAGCGGCAGCAGCAGCTAATGCAGCTATTTCAAGTCCTCTTCTTGAAACAACAATTCAGGGAGCTAAAGGTCTTATTATAAGTATTACTGCTTCTCCTGATATTTCACTTGAAGAGGTTGAAGATGCTTCAACAATCGTTTCAAGTGCAGCTGATGCAGATGCAAACATCATTTTCGGTGTTACATTTGAAGAGTCTCTTGATGATGAATTAGTAGTAACTGTTATTGCAACAGGTTTCGGTACAGATATAAATGGTTTCCCGAATAAAGCAGGTGCAGGTGTTGTTCCGACATCAGAGCCTGAGTCAGCTTCAGCTTCATCAACAGAAGATGATGATATAGTTGATATACTTGACCTTTTCAAAGGCAGAAAATAATTTAAAACTAAGCTGACCGAAGCTTATCGGTCAGCTTTTTTTATAACGATTATAATCTGTCGAAACGCATTTGCGTTTCGACAAATTACAATCATTATTATCTGAATTGGTGGAAAGCTTATGAAAAAGAAAAATAAAAAGCAACTCGAAATTCTGAGAGATTTGTTAACAATAATTCCAATGATAATTGTTCTGGCTATCATTTCAAGAACTCTTCCGGCAGGTGACTATAGACTTGAAATAGAAAGCGATGTCGGAGAAAAAGCTATTGCCCTTACTTTTAGTGACGGACCGGGAGAATACACCGAGGCTTTGCTCGACGGATTAAAAGAAAACAGAGCAAAGGCAAGCTTTTTTGTTGTAGGTAAAAAAATTGAAGAAAATCCTCAGATTGTAAAAAGAGCTTATGATGAAGGTCATTTAATAGGTAATCTTACTTATGACCATATAAGAATGCCATTTCACTCCCTCGAAGATTGTGAGGAAAGCATAGGAAAAACATTTAACCTTATAGAAAATGTAACAGGTGAAAGAACAAATTTTGTACGAGCACCATACGGCGACGTTTCTGCTTATCAGTTAAAGAAACTCGGGGTTGTTTTTGTAGGATGGTCCTTGTCAACTTACGATTGGCGCGAAAAAGATGCTGATTACATATACAACAGAATAATGAAAAAAGCAAAAGATGGTGATATTATTCTTCTCCACGACACAAAAAAAGAAACGGTAGAAGCTGTTTTGAGGGCTGTGCCGGAATTGCAGGAGCAGGGCTATGAGTTTGTAAGAGTGGATGAGCTTCTTGCAAGAAACGGAGAGAAAATAAAAAAGGGTACACCGTACAGAAACTGTAAATATGAACGCAATGCATCTTCATTTTAAGGTGAAAAGATGAGTGCATAAAAAACAATATATAATAAGTGGGCTGCAAGTGATGAACACCTGCAGCCCCTGTTTTTAAATCTGTTATTAAAGTTTTTCTACAATTTCCTTTGTATCTCTTGCAATAGCAAGCTCTTCATTTGTCGGTACAACAAATGCTCTTACCGGACAACCGGGAAGTGTAAGCTCAACCTCATCACCGTGAGTAGCATCATTAACTGCTTTGTCAATTTTAATTCCGAGATATGAAAGATTAGTTAAAACATCTTCTCTCAAATCTGAGCAGTTTTCACCAATACCGCCGGTGAAAGCAATAACATCAACACCATCCATTGCAGCGATGTAAGAACCAATGCATTTTCTGATCTGGTACCACTGAATATCACGAGCAAGCTTTGCTCTTTTGTTACCTTCAACAGCAGCCTTCTTAACCTCACGGTCGTCTGAATGAACACCTGAAATGCCGAGAACACCACTCTGCTTATTCATAATCTTATCCATTTCTTCAGGAGAAATGTTGTGCTTTTGCATAATATATGTAATTGCAGAAGGGTCAACAGCACCGCAACGTGTACCCATAACAAAACCATCAAGAGGAGTAAGACCCATACTTGTGTCAAGAACCTTACCGTCTTTAACAGCTGTAATTGAAGCGCCGTTACCAAGGTGGCAGGTAATAAGCTTTATATCTTTTAAATCCTTACCGACAATTTCTGCGGTTCTGTATGCAACAAAACGGTGAGAAGTACCGTGAGCACCGTAACGGCGGATATGGTCTTCTTCATAATATTTATAAGGAAGTCCGAAAATGAAAGATGTTTCAGGCATAGTGCTGTGGAAAGCATTATCAAAAACAGTAACCTGAGGAAGCTTTTCACCGAAAACTTCTTTACAAGCTTCAATGCCTATAACGTGAGCAGGGTTGTGAAGAGGAGCAAGAGGAATAAGTGAACGAATACCTTCGAGAACCTCATCAGTAACAAGAACGCTTTCAGTGAAAAGGTCACCACCCTGAACAACTCTGTGACCGATTGCGTCAATCTCCTTAAGGTCGTCAATTACCTTGCATTCTCCCTGAGTAAGAGCATCCTTAACAATGTTGAAAGCAACCTTGTGGTCAGGAATATCTACGTCAGGCATTTTGAATTCTTTACCGTCAGGAGTTGAGCCCTTAGCAGAGCTTGTGCTTGTGCCTATAGCTTCACAAATACCTTTTGCGAGCCATTTTTCACTTTCCATATCAAAAAGCTGATATTTAAGTGAAGAACTACCGCAGTTAATAACGAGAATTTTCATTTTTGAACCTCCAAAATACTTTTAATTCTTTTAAAGAATTTTATTTGTATATTTATTGTGTAAAATACTTACATTAAATTATTATAACACTTTTTAAAGTTTTTTCAAGTGCAGACTTACATATTTTACAAGAAAGGAGAACTGAATTTGAATTACGGTATTGTCACAGAATTTAATCCGTTTCATAATGGTCATAAATATCTTGTTGATACATTAAAGCAGAGCTGTAATGACACGGTTACCGCTGTAATGTCGGGCAATTTTGTACAACGTGGCGAGCCTGCGTGTATGAGTGTCGGAAGAAGAGCTGAAATGGCGCTGAATTCAGGTGTTGATTTGCTTTTGTCATTGCCAGTGCCTTATGTAGTTTCAAGTGCGGAAAAATTTGCTTTTTCAGGAGTTTTTGTGCTTGATGCTTTAAATTGCCTTGATTCAATTGCTTTTGGTTCTGAATGTAATTCTGAGGAGAAAATTGAAAGGTGCGCAGAGCTTCTGTTGAGTAAAGAATTTAATGAGAAGGTTTCAGAAATAGTAAATACGGGTATCTCCTTTCCGTCTGCACGTGAACAGGCTGTTCTCGGCTTGTACGGTGAAGAGTTAGCTGAGGTTTTAAGAACACCTAACGATATTTTGGGTGTGGAGTATGTAAAAGCACTTTTGACTCTGAAGTCAGATATGAAGTTTAAAACTGTCAGAAGAACAGGTGCACAGCACGATTCCTCTGAAGGAACAGAAAATGTGCGTTCAGCTTCAATGTTACGCTCTGCTTTAAAGGATATAGCTTCATTGGAGCGATTTATTCCGGAAAATTCATTCAGTGTTCTGAAAAAAACGGCAGAAGAGGGTAAACTGTTGGATTTTGAAAAGTTTGAGCTTTCACTCCTTACCAAGCTCAGGTCTATGTCGAGTGATGATTTCAGAAATGTACCTGATGTTAGTGAAGGTCTTGAGTACAGAATTTATGAAGCAGTAAGAAATTCTGTAAGTTATAAAGAACTACTTGAAAAAATCAAGACAAAACGATATACTTTATCAAGAATAAGAAGAATTCTGATTAATTCTTATCTGGGTATAACAAATAATGTTGTTGCGAATAATGTACCGTATATCCGTGTTTTAGGTTTTAACGAAAAGGGTGCAAAGCTTCTCAGGGAAATTAAAAAGAATTGTAGCTTACCTGTAATAACACGTTCTGCAGATATAAAAAATCTGTGCGGAGAGGGCGAGAGAATTTTAAAGCTTGAATCAGATTCAAGGGATTTATATTCTTTGCTTTTGAAAAATCCTGATATATGCGGAAAAGAGTTAACCGATAAGATAATAATAAGATGAGGTTTTTTAATGGATGTACTTGTAATAGGTGGAGGCGCCGCAGGTTTAATGGCGGCAGGCACCGCAGCTAAAAACGGCTTGAAGGTAACACTTCTTGAAAGAAATGATAAATTGGCAAGAAAGGTTGCAATAACAGGTAAAGGCAGATGTAACGTTACAAACGATTGTCCGCTTATTAATGATTTAATATCAAATATACCTGTTAACGGAAGATTTTTGTTTGGTGCCTTTTCTCGTTTTGACACTGCAGATACAATGGATTTCTTTGAGGAGTTGGGTGTCCCTCTCAAAATAGAAAGGGGAAACCGAGTTTTTCCGGTGTCAGACAAAGCACTTGATATTGTAGATGCACTCAACCGCTATATAACAGTTAACGGTGTAACAAGAAAACAGGGCAGAGCAGTTGAATTGATAATTGAAGAAGGCAGAGCAACAGGCTGTATAACAGAGGACGGCAAAAAATATTTTGCTGACAATGTTATAGTTGCAACGGGAGGTCTTTCTTACCCTAAAACAGGCTCTACCGGTGACGGGTATGAATTCGCAAGGCAGGCAGGGCATAGTGTAACACCTTTAAAGCCGTCACTTGTTCCGTTGGAGTGCCATGAGGGATGGTGTACAGAGGCACAGGGTTTATCACTCCGTAATGTGAAAATTACGGTGGAAGATACTCATAAGCATCGTGATATATATGAGGATATGGGTGAAATGATTTTTACCCATTACGGTATTTCAGGTCCTATGGTCCTTTCGGCTTCCTCTCATATGCGTAATATGGAAAGAGGCAGATATGTAATACATATCGATTTCAAGCCTGCATTGACACACGAGCAGTTGGACAAAAGAATTCAACGCGATTTGTTGGAATGCTCAAATAAAAATCTTTATAATACACTTTCTTTGCTATTGCCGAGGAAAATGATTCCTATAACAGTAAAGCTTACAAAGCTTAACGGTAATCTGAAATCAAATCAGGTAACAAAAGAAATGCGTTATGAGCTGGTTGAGTTTTTAAAGGATATCAGATTAACCGTTACAGATTTCCGTCCTATAGATGAGGCTGTTGTTACCTCGGGCGGAGTAGATGTTTCGGAAATTAACCCGAAAACAATGGAAAGCAAGAAGGTAAAAGGACTATATTTTGCAGGCGAGGTTTTGGACGTTGATGCATATACAGGCGGATTTAATTTGCAAATTGCATTTTCCACAGGTCACCTTGCAGGCGATTCAATAGAAAAACAGTAATATAAACAGGGGTGTAATTTATGATTAATGTAGCAATTGACGGACCTGCAGGAGCAGGTAAAAGTACAATAGCAAGAAGGGCGGCTGCAGAGCTTGGGTTTATATATGTTGATACGGGCGCTTTATACAGAACAGTTGCTTTAAATGCTTTAAGAAGCGGTGTTGAAAACACAAAAAATCCTGAAGAGGTAATACCAACTCTCACTAATGCAAAGATTGAGCTTAAATTTATAGACGGTGAGCAACATGTATTTTTAAGAGATGAGGACGTTTCTCAGGCTATAAGACAAAATGAGGTTTCAATGGCTGCCTCTAATGTTTCATCTATTCCTGAGGTAAGAAGCTTCCTTTTCGATTTACAAAGAAATATCGCTAAAAATAACGATTGTATTATGGACGGAAGAGATATAGGAACTGTTGTTTTGCCTGATGCAAAAATAAAGATTTTTTTAACTGCATCTGCAGAAGCAAGAGCAGACAGAAGATTTAAAGAGCTTAAAGAAAAAGGTCAGGATGTTTCTTATGATGTAATACTCAAAGAGATTATTGAACGTGATAATCAGGATATGAACAGAGCGACAGCGCCGTTGAAGCAGGCAGAGGATGCTGTTCTTGTAGATACAACTGAAATAAATCTTGAAGAGTCAATTGAGCTTATGATTAAAACCATAAAGGAGCGACTTTAATGCCTGAAATAACACTTGCTAAAACTGCCGGATTTTGTTTTGGTGTGGACAGAGCAATAAGTCTTATAGAAAAATTATTAAGCGAAGGTAAAAAGGTTGCGACGCTCGGGCCTATTATTCATAACCCTCAGGTTATAGAGGATTTTAAAAAACGAGGTGTTTGTATAGTGGAGCATCCGGGAGAAGTGGCACCGGGTTCAGTTTTGATTCTCAGAACACACGGAGTAACTGAGGATGTTCTTAAAGAGGTTGAAGAAAGCGGAGTAGAATATGTCGATGCCGCCTGCCCGTTTGTAAACAAAATTCATAAAATAGTACGGGATAATTCTTCCGAAGATGTCGTTACATTAATAGTAGGTGATCCGGATCATCCTGAGGTACGCGGAATAAAAAGCTGTGCAAAAGGTGATTCTTTCGTTCTGCGAAATTCGGAAGAATTAGAAAAATTATTACAAGAAAACCCTCATTTTTCCCAAAAAGAATTAATTTTGGTGTCTCAGACCACTTTTAGTGTCAAAGAATGGGAAAAAAGTTTAAAAAAAATAAAATTACTATGTACAAATGCGAAAATTTTTGATACAATATGCAGTGCGACCGAAGAAAGACAAAAAGAGGCAGTAAAACTTTCTTCACAAAATGACGCTATGGTAATTGTTGGTGGAAGGCATAGTTCTAACACCCAAAAATTAAAAAGTGTTTGTGAAAAGAACTGCCCGTCATTTCTTGTTGAAACTAAGGATGAGCTTTATGGTATCTCATTCACCGGTTTTAACTCAATTGGTCTTACTGCGGGTGCATCTACTCCCGCCGGTATTATAAAGGAGGTACTTCAAACCATGTCCGAAATTGTAAACGAAAACAAAATGATTGAGGAGGAAAAAGTGCTGGACTCTGTATCAGCAGATGATTTTGATTTTGCAGCAGCATTAGAAGAATCACTTAGCGGTCTTAACAGTAACCAAAAAGTAGTTGGTACTGTAATAAGCGTTAAACCTACTGAGATACAAGTTGATATCGGCAGGAAAGAAACCGGCTATATTCCGTACAGTGAATACAGCTCCGACCCGAACGCTAATCCGCAGACAGAGCTTAAACCAGGCGATGAATTAAAACTCATCATCATGAAAACCAACAATCAAGAAGGAGTTATTATGCTTTCTAAAAAGCGTTATGACGCTATTAAAGCATGGGATGACATTCTTGAGTCAGAAGGCACAGACAAAATATTCGAAGGCGTAGTAACAGATGTTATTCGCGGCGGTATTCTTGTTCTTGCTAACAACGTTAAGGTATTTATTCCTGCATCACTTGCAACAATGAACCGTAACGACAAATTAGAAGATCTTTTGAAAACAACTGTTAAATTCAAAATTATTGAAATCAACAAACAAAGAAGACGTGCAGTTGGTTCAATCCGCGCAGTACTTAAAGATGCTAAAAAAGAAGTTGAAGATAAGTTCTGGGCAGAGGTTCAGGAGGGTGAAACACGTAAAGGTGTTGTTAAATCTCTCACTAACTATGGTGCATTTGTTGACATCGGCGGAGTTGATGGAATGATTCACATTTCTGAGCTCTCATGGAGTCGTATTAAGCATCCGTCAGAGATTGTTAATGTAGGCGACGAAGTTGAAGTAACAATCAAAGCACTTGACCAGGAAAAGAGAAAGATTTCTTTAGGCTTCAAAAAGGTTGAAGATAATCCGTGGGAGATCCTCAGAAGAGATTATCCTGTTGACACAGTTGCAGATGTTAAAATTGTAAGCTTTACATCATTTGGTGCATTTGCTCAGATTATTCCTGGTGTTGATGGTCTTATTCACATTTCTCAGATTGCAAACAAACACATTGCAAATCCTGCAGAAGTACTTAAAGTAGGCGAAGTTGTAAAAGCAAAAATCACAGAAATCGACTTTGACCTTAAGAGAGTAGGCCTTTCAATCCGTGCTCTTCTTCCTGAAGAGCCAAAGGAAGAAGCTGTTGAAGAAACAGCAGAGGTTGCTGAAGAAGCAACTGCAGAGGCTACTGAAGAAGCAACTGCAGAGGCTACTGAAGAATAATTAACAAATACTACCCGAAGAAACCT
>JAFVWD010000365.1 GCA_017501865.1 Clostridia bacterium
CTTACAAAACTGCCCGCACCTAAAATTGCAAAGATTTTGGTGCAGTAAGGTGTTTCTTTGGCGCAGTCATACTAACGTATAACAAGACAATAAACGGCTTAATGTGCCGAAAGATTTAAATTTTAGGCGTACGGGGTTCGACTCCCGTCACCTTAGGCTTTTATTAACCTACAGAACCCATTGCTATATCTGGTTTTATATGGTCTGCGCTTTTTTTACATCCCTTTTTACTGTTATAAAATATAGATTATAATATCACGTCTGCCCCAGTTAACACATTCTGATTCACTGTCCATATACAAATCGACTGTCCAATCTGTACTGTTAATGAAGCTGCCTGTATCTGCGGCAATACAATAACCGTAAACACGTTTACCATCTGCTGAGACTATATACATCTCTGTACCATAGGGAATTTCGTTAGGGTCAACTGCAATATAACCGGTTCTTGCCTTTTCACCGGTTGAAGTTGTTCCTCCCGGAATACAATATGCTGTTGCTTTCGCATTAATCGCCTTTTTGTAATTTGTCGGAACACCGTTTGCACCGATATTTACATAAGACGGAACTGCGAGGTCACTTATTGGGGTACTTGACGGTGTTGTTGATGGCTTGATGTTCGCCTTTGTACCAACCTCAACAACCTTGTCAACAGGTCTTTTTGTTATTGTAGATTCTTTTATTACAGAATCAATAAGTTCTCCGTCAATATAACAATCTTTATAAACGATTTCTCTTACACCGTTTACGCCTTCAACCTTAACCTTTGTTTTACCTGCTTCAAGCTCATCGGTATAAATATGCTTTGTTGTGTAAGAAAGAGTTTCAGTAACTGTATAAATTTTTGTAGTTACTTTTATAACCTCAATCTCTATGCCGTTCATAAGCGGTGTGCTTTCGTCCGGCTTTGTGTAGTCGTCATCACTTATACCAAGGCCAACCTTACTTATTGCATCGCCTACGGTTTTACCTGAAACGGTTTTCTCGTAAACTGCACCGTTAATTTTAACCTTGATATCATACGCACCGTAAACTTCAATTTCCATTCCCTCAACAAGTTCTTCGTCAAGTGAATAGTTTACAGATGCACCCTCAGGAAGCTCAATTTCAGCTGTTTTAATAGCATCACTTACTGTTCCTGAAGCAAATACTGCGTAAGTTGAACCATCATAATTTGTAATAGAAACACTTACGCCTCTTTTAATAACGATTACCGAACCATCTTCACCTGCTTTGAACTCTCTGAGCTCTAATTCATCACCGTAAGCAGGATTAACTAAAATGTCCTGTTCCTCAAGAATCAACTCAGGCTCTGTGTGTGAAGTTGATACCTCGATAATCTTTTCGCCATCAACAATACGTACATCGTATGTTTTAGATGGCACAGCGAATGCAGTAACTGAAACAAAGAACAAAACAACCACCATAAGAAGAGCAATTCTTCTTTTAGGTGAATGTACTGACATTCCGCCTATTTTTCTAACTGTCATGGTATAAATTCTCCTTAAACAAGCAAAAACGTTTTATTATTACATTACGTATTTGCCGTTGTTAGGTCTTCTTGTTCACAATAGCATATTGAGTTGCCAACCTCAATATAAAACTATGAGCAAAAACACCCTTTTATCCTATGGCAAGGTGTATTATATCCATTTTTTTGGTATTGTCAAATAATTTTGAGTTGTGTAAACTGTGAAATTTGCACAAACCAACAATAGTGAATCGACCAAATACGCGCTAATATCGTATTTTATGCAACAGTTGTCGGATTTTTTTCGACACCATTTTTGTAAGAATTGCAAAAATTACAATTTGTAACTTTTAGCCCTTTTTAATTCTCAAATAGCAAAATAAATGCTTTTTTACGTTTTTTATTGACATACGAACCCTAAAACGCGATAATAATACATACAATAATATATACATTTGAAAAGGATTTGCTATGAAAATTATTGTGCCCGAAAAAATCAAAGAAATTATAAACACATATGAAGAAAACGGCTTTGAAGCATATTGCGTAGGCGGAAGCATTCGTGACAGTATAATGGGACTTAACATTGGTGATTGGGATATAACTACATCTGCAACACCTGAAGAAACAAAGCAACTGTGTAAAGATGAACGCATTGTTGAAACAGGCATTAAGCACGGAACTGTTTCTATTATAAAGGACCACGAAAGCATTGAGGTTACCACCTTCAGAATTGATGGTGAGTATGTTGACAACCGCCACCCTGAGGATGTCAGCTTCACACGCAGCCTCAGCGAGGATTTAAAAAGACGTGATTTCACTGTAAATGCTATTGCGTATTCTGATTCAACAGGCATTACCGATTTATTCGGTGGTTGCGAAGATATAAAAAACAAAATAATCAGAACAGTAGGCGAACCTGAAAAAAGATTTGAAGAAGACGGCTTACGTATTATGAGAGCCTTACGCTTTGCCTCTACTCTCGGATTCACTATTGAAGAAGAAACCAAAAAGGCTATTCACAAGCAGAAAAACCTTTTGAATAATATTTCTGTTGAAAGAATTTCTGTTGAGCTCATTAAGCTTATTTCAGGTGAAAATGTATTTAATGTTCTGACGGAATTCTCAGACGTCTTTGCAGTTTTCATTCCTGAAATTGAACCCTGTATTAATTTCAGTCAATACGGCAAAAAGCATGCTTACGATGTATGGACTCATATATGTCATACAGTTGATACAATTCCGCAAAACAAAATTTTAAGACTCACAATGCTTTTGCACGATTTAGGAAAGGTTCCCACGCACAAGCTTAACGAAAACGGTGACAGCACATTTAAAAACCATGCTGCTGTAGGTGGAGAAATGGCAAAAGAGATTTTAACACGTCTGCGTTTCGATAAAAAAACAATAAACCGTGTTTCTTTTCTTGTTTCACACCACGACTTTGAACCGCCGGAATCAAAAACAGAATTAAAGAAAAAAATGAAAATTCTCTCTGCAGAAGATGTAAAAACCTTGCTCACCATAAAAAAAAGTGACCGTGGTGCTCTTTCAGAAAGCTATAGAGATATAAGTAAAGAATCTCATCAGGTACTCTTATGGCTTGAAGAAATTGAAAGCAATAATGAATGTGTTTCTCTTTCTTCCCTGAAGGTTACAGGAAATGATTTAAAAA
>JAFVWD010000366.1 GCA_017501865.1 Clostridia bacterium
ATGAGGTTAATTCGCTTTTAAGAATTGCTGAAGAGAATAATTCATCTTTTCCACGTTGGGAGCTTTTAGGAATAAATGCAGGCTGTATGGTAGGCGACCCAGGAGCAATAGTTGTTGCAGATGCTTACCTCAAAAATATCAGAAATTATGATGCTGAAAAGGCACATAAAATAATTGTCGCTTCAACAAAAGGTGAAAAGAAATTATTTAATAAAGAATTCCACACAATAAGACCTGTGTGCGAACAATATTTAAAAGAAGCTTTCGTTCCTGATGAATTGAGTGACACATTAGAATATTTACTTGCGGATTACACAATGTACCTTTTCAGTAAAGAAAAGGGTGATAAAGAAAACGCAGAGTTCTTTTTGAACAGAGCGAAAACCTATAAAGATAACTATAATGAAAAACTCGGATTCTTAGCACCGCGAAAACAGGATGGTGAATTTGTATTTGAAGAAAATGAGTATGACGATGACGGATGCGTAGAGAGTAATATTTTCCAGCAGACATGGTTTGTGCCTTATGATGTAAAAGGTCTTTTTGAGTTGTTTGGTAAAGAACGAGCACTTACACTTTTAGAGAGATTTTTTGAAAAAGCAGATTTTACACAGCTCTGGAATGATGATTATAACCATTCAAACGAGCCTTGTCACAACATAACTCACTATTTTGATTTATTCGGACTTTCACACCGTACACAGTATTGGACCCGCCGTGTACAGAAGGAGGCATACAGAACAGGCGCTTATGGATTTTGCGGTAATGAAGATGTTGGTCAGCTTTCTGCATGGTATGTATTGTCTGCTTTGGGATTTGCTCAGGTTTGTCCGGGATATCAGGATTATTTTATAAATACACCTTTATTTAAAAGAGCTACAGTAAAATTAAATAAAGAATATCATTCCTGTGAAAATGCTGACACCTTTACGGTTGAATGTGATAAAGATCCGCTCGAATATCCGTACATCAGTAAGATGGAATTCAACGGAAAAGTGATAAAAAGACCGTATTTGTCGTATTTCGAAATAACCTCAGGCGGAACCTTAAGATTTGAACTTTCAAAAGACCCTGTTACAGATTATTTTGAAAAGGTTGAAAAATCATTTTTAGATTAACAAAAGGAGTTGTAAAAAACCGTTGAGTTTTTTGCAACTCTTTTTTTGTGTTATAATATTTTGTCACCAAAATTATACTTCAATCGTTTTTAGAGTGAAAGGAGGACGTTATGAGTAAACGAGATCTCGAAACTAAATTTGAAGCTAAATATAATGAATATGGCAATATGCTTTATAAAATTGCATTTTTATATTTAGGTAATAAAAGCGATTGCGAAGATGTGTTACAGGATGTATTTACTAAATATCTTACAGGTAAATATAAATTTAAAAATACTGAACACGAAAAAGCGTGGTTTATAAGGGTGACGCAAAATAAGTGTTTGGATTATCTTAAAAAGTCGGGTCGTAAAAACGCAAGTGTTGATGATAAAGAGATAACTGATACATACAGTTACGACGAAACAGCACAGGATATAATTTCAAAAGTAATTGCGTTACCAGATAAATATAAATCAGCCATAATTCTTTATTATTACAATGATTATAGTGTAGAAGAAATATCAGAAACCTTAAAAATCAGCAAATCAGCTGTGAAAAAACGATTGCAACGAGGTAGAGATATATTAAAAATTGAATTGGAGGATTACGCAATATGAAAAAAGATGATTTTAAAAAATCTATAGATAATATAAACCCTGATGCATATATGGGTAACAGATTAAAAGCAAAAATTACTACTGATATGCCAGTAAAAAATAACGGACGAGTTACAGTCTGCATAACTGCATTTTGTCTTGCATTTGCAATTATTTTTGGTGTAGCCTTCTTAACCCCACCAACTACACCAACCGTGCAAACTACAACAAATAATTCAGGAGTAGAGAATGTAAAAATAAGTCCTTTTATAATAGTTGCAAGTGCGGCTGATGCTGAGGATGGGGAAACTATAACAGAAAATAAAGTGTTAGAGTTAAATGAAGAATATCCGTATGAGATGTATCTGAAAGTAAAGGATGCAAGGGGGCTTTCAGATGTAGAAAAGGGTGAACTTATAGATGTGTTAGAAACCGATTTGGAAAAATGTTATACAGAAAACAAATGGCTTGTAAGAAGAACAGAAATTGGTGTGATTGAAAATATTGTTTTTGCTCAAAATACATTTAATGAATTTAAACTTGATTTGGATGATACTGAAAACATTAAATCAATAAATGTAAAAAATACATCAAAGTATGGTCAAATGGTATATAACACAAATAAGCCAACTTTTAAAGTCCCCGAACATGGCAATTTTATAAATATTGGTTGGGAACACGGGAACAACTTATCTGCCAATGGTCAAGATTTCGATTTTGAAAAAAGTAGTTTCTACTGGGACCATACAGAAGAAATGGAAAAAGCATTTAATGAAGATATAAATACACCATTTTCAACTTTCAACGATACAATTACTTTTACAGTTGAATATAACGACGGCTCAAAAGCAATAGGCGTAGTTGACCTTGTTTTTGATGATAGTGGTAACGCTAAGGTTGTTTGTAGAAATTATGATTATGTTGCATAAGGGTTAATGTAAAAAGTCGACAGAGTCGGGAAGCAAAGCTCCCCGACTCTGTCTTTAATAATTCTTCCCCAAGAATTTATCTTATGCAGCACATTTTACTAAGAGTAAAATAGCGCCAACAATAAGAACTAAAGGTAATAAAAGCAATAATCCGCCTGCAGACATTATAAGTACAACGAGTAATGGTAATGCTACAACAAAGAGAATTACTGCAATAATTTTAGCAAGCCCCCATGTGACCTTTAAAGCTAATTTAACTGCGTAAAAGAAAAGTGCAAGTGTTAACAGGCTAACAATTATTTCTAACATTTGAATTACCTCCTTTTGTAGTAATTTCTATTCCTAATTTTTTTGAATATTCCGGTTGATTATTTATTTTTTTCAAAAGAGAAATAAGCTTTATTCTTGTTTTAGTGTCCATTGGAGTTCTCCTTTCTTAAACTTCCTTGTTGCATTTTTATAATAGCTTATATGAATATAAAACTGAATAACAATAACTGCACATTAGGGTGGCAAAATATTACAAAAAGTGCAAAAAATGAGGATTATCTGAAATTAATCAGATAATCCTTTGATTTCGTTGTATTTTTCAATATTTATTTTTCCGTTTGCCGGCATCTGTTCTACCCAGAGCTGAAGGGTTTCAACTGTTATAGAAATTCGTTCCAATTCCTGTTGAATGAAAACAAAATCTTTGATTTCGCTTTCGTCAATATTGCCGTCTGCTGTTATTTCTATGAGTCTTTCCTGGCTTTTCTTCATCGTATTGAGTGAAGAAAGCATTTCTAAAACAATTTGTGCCAAATCTTTAACCTTCACTTCGGGTACATACTTCTGACCGATTTCGCACATCTGAGAGCAGTAGTGGTTACAAAGCGAGGGTTCCTTATAAATTTCCGAAAGAAGAACCACTTCTTCCGGGTGAATATTAAATTTCCCGTTTTCAATTCTTTCGAGTCTTTCGTAAGTTAAAATCTGATTTTTTTTACTTGCCTCGTCACAGACTTCTTCACGTGTTAAATCTAACTTTTTTCGTAATTCTTTATAAATTGTGTCAGCCATTTTCCTTCTCCAATAAATTAATGTATTTTTATAATAGCATTAATCGTTAAATAAAGCAATATTTATTGACATTACCTACTAAAAAGTTTAAAATTAAATTATATTTTAAAAGTGGGTGAATTTATGGCAGCACTAATAGAAAAAGCAAAATCTACAATAGGTTTAGCCAAAAAATACTGGCATGAGCCACCAAAGGGAAATTATATTTCATATAAAGAAATTGCATCGTTAAGTGGTGCTGGTTTTGGCGTTTATTGGGCAACACTTTTGCCTATGGCTATAGCACTTAATGCCTCTAATTTTTTAGTGGGTGCGTGTATTGGTCTTAAACCAATGGATTTACAAATAATGCTCAATATTGCAAATATAATCGGCATTCCTTTAGGTATTTTTCGTAGCTGGTATTACGACAACCATAAATTAAAGGGCGGTAAATTCTTGCCTTTCATACAAATGTCGGTAGTACCAATGGTTCTTGTTTCTACAATTTTTGTGTGGCTACCGTATGAAAGCTTCAGTTATATTTTAAAAGCAATTGTTGTAGAAATAATGTATCTGCTTTTAAATGTATTTTTATGTTTTTATAATGAAAGCTATACATATTTTCAGCAAATTATAACCCCTGATGCTCAGGAAAGAACTACAGTAATGAGCATTTCTCAGGTTATTTATTCATTAGCCCCAACAATTACAAACTTGTTTATTCCATTGATTGCAGTTCTTACCGGTGGACTTAATAATATCTGGACTTATAGAATAATTTACCCTATATTTACTGTAATAGGTATGTTTATAAGCCTGATTTTCTTTTCAAAGGTTAAAGAACGACTTGTTTTACCTAAGAAAAAATTGGAACCGGTAAGAATGTTTGATGCTATAAGAGAGGTAGCTAAAAATAAATATTACTGGATTATTCAGTCGGCAAACTGGGTAGTGTTTTTAGAATCAGGCTATGGCGTGGTTTTGGGTTGGTCTTTTGTTTATGCTTTCGAGGGTAAATATCAGGCATCGCTCGGTATTGCTAATACAGTCATAGGTAATGCGGCACTCTGGTCAATGCTTTTAGCCCCAATAGTAATTAAAAAGATTGGTAAACGAAATCTTTTAATTACAGCTAACGCAATAAACGTTTTCGTGCTTTTGGCACTTTATTTTGTTTATGAAAATCTTTTGCTTATTTGTGTTATATGGTATATAAATACTTTTATAAACACATTCTGGAATATAGTTCAGCACAATATTAATGCAGATATGCGAGATTATCATCAATGGAAAACCGGTGTAAGAGTAGACGGACTTTTCGGGCCACTCGGTATGATTGGTACTGTTATAGGCTTTTTTACAGGTATGGTTTATCCTGCGGTCTATGAAAAAATGGGACTTTTAGAAG
>JAFVWD010000039.1 GCA_017501865.1 Clostridia bacterium
ATAAGACGGATGATTATACTGTTGATAATATAAATAATCAACAAGTCCTGTAGCTGTAATCATATAGTTAGGTTTGTATTTGGCAATATGTTTACTGAATAGAGACAAGTCGTACAATGGCTCTAAAATTGCGACTAAACCATAGTAAAGTGAAGTTAATAATGTCGCAACCAATCCTGTAGAAAACCACAATGGTATCTGTACAAAATATCTGTCTTGTCGCTTCATTTCTACAAATACGCTTTTGGCATCTACGAGTAATGTTAATACACCATCATTCGTCAACTGGATACCTTTTGATTGACCGGTTGTGCCCGACGAATAAACCATCAAGGCTGGCTTGTTGGGTTCGTAAGAAGGGATTTTAAGTTCTGTGCAGTTGTTACTTTTAATAAAATCATTCCAAACAATTGTATCTTCTATAGTTTTAACTTTTTTGATGGTCTTGACTACTGCACCTAACGAGTTAACCGCAGGGCAAGAAATGATTGTTTCGAGTTTTGTTTTTGGCAGAATATTTTCAATTCTTCCATAAAGTTCATTAGCAACAAACAGCAGTTTAGCCTCAGTTTCGTTAATACGATTTAATAATTGTTGTTCGTCAAACAACGGATTTAACAGTACTGCATTAGCTCCGATTTTATTTAATGCCAAAATTACATATACAGTTTCAGGTAAAGCAGGCATACAAATTACAACATTATCACCGTTTACAACGCCATAAGAAGCCAGAGCTATTGCAGTGCGATCAATTTGAGAAAACAGTTTTTTATATGTGATTTTCTTGCCAAAAAACAATAATGCATTTTGGTTTAAGAAATGCAAATTGTTTTCGTAAATTTTCTCATAAATACTGCACTTAGGAGTTTTGGCAGTGATTTCCGCATCTGTGTAGTATTTAAGCCACGGCTTGTCTATACTTGGGTAGCCTGTCAATTCTTTTTCTGTTGGCATAATTTTTGCTCCTTATAACCTTTCCGCTTCTTTTTCGAGGGCGCGGTAGTCGACTTTATTTGCTGATGTGTATGGAAAACTTTCCTTAAATACTATTTTTTGCGGTAAAGAAAAACTCGGCAATTCTTTTTCACACAAGTGCAAAATTTCTTTTTCAGCTTCTTTTGCATCCGTATTCTCTTTCAGAATAACAAAAGCAACAGGTATCTGCCCCACATTATGTTCCTTGTCTTTTGCACCTACAACACAACATTTTTCTACACAGATATTTTTTGAAATTACACTTTCAACAACAGGTGCAAAAATTTTAAACCCGGTATGGTCTATTATCATTCTTTTAATACGACCATCTATAAATAAAAATCCATCTTCATCTATATGACCTAAATCGCCCGAATGAAGCCACACTTCGCCGTTTGAATGAGTACGTAAAATATTTTTATTTTCCTCTTCATTATTGAACTACTCCAACATTACAGACGGACCTTTTATGCAGATTTCACCCTGTTCGCCATATTTCAATTCTTCTTGAGTTTCGATATCAAATATAGCAACGTTAATTAAACTAAAAGGTATACCAACACTACCAAGTTTATTAACCTCATTATTTGGTGTTAGGCATACACCAGAACTCACTTCTGTCATACCATAACCTTTTAAAAGATTATATTTACAATTATGCGATTTTAAAAATTGATTAATTTCTTTTTCTTTATTAACATCAAGGCTATCTGCTCCTACAATAGGTGCAATAATAAATGACAAATCTGCTTTTGAAGCGCGTTCAGATTTTGTAATTTGCTCCCACATCAATGGAGTATTAGCCATATGATTGACTTTATATTTCAGCAATTGTTTTTCAACCTTTTCAATTTCAAGGTCAAAACACAAGTATGCAGCTGTACCAAAGCAAAGCGGCATATGCTGAGAGCAAATCAATGAATATGCAGTAAAAGGAAACGCAACAGAAAGCCAGGTTTCACCACGTTTTATGGGTAACCCGCTGTACCTTGTCTGCTCTACAACAGAGTTAACATTTTCATTACTCAGCATTACAGCCTTTGAAACACCTGTTGTTCCGCCTGTGTATTCTAACAAAGCCATGGTATCCGGTTTAAATGCCGCTGTTTTAATCTGTTTTATATCAGAAATATTTTTAGTCAGCTCTGAAATTGGTACTATATCTTTATTTAATTCTTTTTTGCCCTTTAATCTGAGCAAAGCTTTTGGTATAAGCGGTAATGAATCTGAAACAGAAACAGAAAACAACATCGAGGTATGCTGTTTTACTACATCATAAAACCCTGCCCACATATCATCTAAAATTATGCAAGCCTTGGTTTTCAACGGTGAGAGTAAAGTACTCAATTCTTCAGGACTTTTTCTCGGGTCAACAAAATTTGAAACTGCACCGATTTTATTTAACGCATAAAAGGAATAAATAATTTCGGGGATGCTTGGTGCAATTACTGTGACAATATCGCCTTCCCCTATTCCTTCTCTTGAAAACACAGCAGAAAACACATCAATATTTTTGAATAACTCGCTGTATTTTATTTTTCTGCCAACATAAACAAGTGCAACATCGTCTAAATGGTTTTTGTTGTTTTCCCAGAGGTACTCATAAATTGTACACTCCGGCATTTTTGCGTTTATTGCTTCTTCGCTGTAATACTTAAGCCACGGCTTGTCTATACTCGGGTAGCCGGTTAATTCTTTTTCTGTTGTCATATTTTGCTCCTTAAAATTCTATTAAATCGCTTGTATCGTTTTCCATTTTTGCAACATCAAGTTTACCGCTTGCTGATACAGGTAAAGCTGAGTTGTAAACTTTTACTAATGTTGGCA
>JAFVWD010000367.1 GCA_017501865.1 Clostridia bacterium
ACAAAACTGCCCGCACCTAAAATTGCAAAGATTTTGGTGCATTAAGTTGTTTCTTTGGCGCAGTCATACTGACGTATAACAAGACAAAAAACGGCTTAATGTGCCGAAAGATTTAAATTTTAGGCGTACGGGGTTCGACTCCCGTCACCTTAAGCTCCAAAGTGTACAGCATAATAAAACAGAATTTGAAGCCTTTGAAGAATATTAATAATTATACTTAATGAAGCTTAAATGTTCTTTAATACATTTAAAATAATATCTGAGAAAGCTGTAAGGTCAGAGGTTAATGAATTTGTGTATTCATCAGTTGCAACATCATCAGCACTATCAGAAATTTTTCTAATGCTTACAAAAGGAATTTTGCCTAAAAGATAGCAAACGGCAGCTAAAGCACCGCTTTCCATATCAAAGGATTTGATGTGGAAAATTTCTTTGTATTTGTCGCGTCTTTCCTTGTCTGTTAAGAAAAAGTCGCCTGTACCTAAATTGCCGTGAGTAAATCCGTCAATGGCTTTAACCTTGTTTGCCATATCAGAATCGCACTTGTATATGTATTCATCCTGACCGGGTTTCTGTCCCGGAAGTCTTCCTATAGGAGTTAAATCAAAGTCACATTCTACACAAGAATCTGAAACAATAATTTCACCCTTTTTAACACCTGAAACAGCTCCGCTCCAGCCTGTGTTAATTACACCGTCGTAGTCAGAGGCGCTGAGAGCTAAGGCTGCACCTATAGCGGCATTTACTTTACCTATACCAAAGCATACAGCAGTAACATTGTGACCGTTGTAAGTAAAGTCAAAAGCAGGCATATGCTTAATGCTGTATTCTTTTTTTACTAATTCGCCCAAGCCTGCTTTACAAGGGTTAAATTCATCGATGTCTGCAATTAAAACAAGATAATTCATTTAAAAATCCTCACTTTATTATTTATTTAATGCTTCTTTTAATGCTTTTGCTAACTGGTCGGGGCAAGAGGTTGACTTGAAGCCACAGGTAATTCCTGAAACAGCAGTAATTACCTCTTCTGCCGGTTTTCCTTCTACAAGAGCAGAAATTCCTTTTAAGTTACCGTTGCAACCACCCTCAAATGAGACGTTTTTTACAATGCCGTCTTCTAAATCAAAGTTGATTTTTCTTGAGCATGTTCCGCGTGTAGTGTACGAATATTTCATTTTGCTTCCTCACTTTCAACATCTTTTTTCATAACTGTAAGAGCCTGATTAATGGCATCTACAGGGGATTGTTTTGTTATAACCTTTACAGAAATGTAAGGCTTGACACCGGCTGAAACCATTATTCTGCCACGCATATATTTTCCTAAGAGCGATACTTTTTTCATATCTATCGTCTGGGAATACAGTAAAATGTTATCGCCCTTCTGACTGATTTCGTAAATACCTAATTCAGAAGCGGTGTTACGTAATAACGATATTTTAATAAGCCCTTCAACGCTTTTCGGCGGATCACCGAAACGATCAATAAGCTCATCAAGAACATCTGAAGCATCCTCATCATTTCTTATATCGGCAATTCGTTTGTAAATTGCAAGTCGCTGAGGAAGGCTCTCGATATATTTTTCCGGTATATGTGCGTCGATTCTTATATCTATAAGGCATTCCTTTGAAAGAATTTTTGGTGTTTCACCTTTTTCTTCACTTACAGCTTCCGAAAGAAGCTTCATATACATATCATAACCGACAGTTTCCATATGACCGTGTTGCTCTGAGCCTAAAAGATTACCTGCGCCGCGTATTTCAAGGTCACGCATTGCTATCTTAAAGCCTGAACCGAATTCTGTATATTCCTTAATAGCTTCAAGACGTCTTGTAGCAATTTCTGTAAGGCTTTTGTCTTTTCTGAAGGTAAGAAATGCAAATCCACGACGAGATGAGCGCCCTACACGCCCTCTTATCTGGTGCAATTGTGCAAGTCCCATATTTTCTGCATTTTCTATAATAAGGGTGTTTGCATTGGGTACGTCGACTCCTGTTTCAATAATTGTGGTACAAACAAGAATATCTATTTCGCCCTCTAAAAGTGCCCGCCATACATCAGAAAGAGTGTCCTCCGTCATTTTTCCGTGTGCTATACCTATATTTGCATCAGGAATAAAATCGCGTATCATCATAGCAGTTTTTTCAATATCTTCAACCTTGTTGTGAAGGTAATAAACCTGACCGCCACGTCGTAATTCCTTTTTCATAGCCTCGGCTAAAATACCCCAATCGTGCTCAATAACATAAGTCTGCACAGGAAAACGGTCCTGCGGAGCTTCTTCAATAACAGACATATCTCTTATGCCTGACATTGCCATATTCATAGTGCGGGGACTAGGTGTCGCAGAAAGTGTAAGACAGTCTACTGCAGGATAAAGCTCCTTGAGCTTTTCTTTCTGGCCTACACCGAAGCGTTGCTCCTCATCAACAATTATAAGACCCAGGTCCTTGAATTGAATATCTTTTGAAATAAGGCGATGTGTGCCCACAATTATATCTAAAGAACCGCGTTTCAGTTTTTTTATAATTTCAGCTTGTTGCTTCGGAGTCCTGAACCGTGAAAGCATATCAGCATTTATAGGGAAACCCTCAAAGCGCTTCATAATAGTATTGTAGTGTTGTAAAGCTAATATTGTTGTAGGAACTAAAATTGCACACTGTTTTCCGTCTGCAATACATTTGAATGCTGCTCTTAAAGCAACCTCTGTCTTGCCAAAGCCCACATCACCGCAAAGAAGTCTGTCCATAGGGTGAGGCTTCTGCATATCATGCTTTATTTCATTTATGGTTCTGAGTTGATCCTCTGTTTCTTCAAATTCAAAACGACGCTCAAAATCATTTTGCATATCAATATCTTCAGAAAATTGGTAACCCTCGGTTTTTAATCGCTTGGAGTAAAGAGCTATGAGCTCCTTTGCCATATTTTTAGCAGATGTTTTTACCCGAGCCTTTGCCTTCTCCCAATCGTTACCGCCAAGGCGGGAAAGCTTAAGAGTTTTTTGTTCATCCTTAGGACCAATGTATTTTGAAATCAAATCAAGCTGTGTTACCGGTACGTAAAGTGTATCGCCTTTTGCGTATTTTATTTTTATATAATCCTTTGTGAGACCGCTCACTTCCATTTTTTGAATTCCTTCAAAAACACCAATTCCGTGAACAGAGTGTACAACATAATCTCCGCGTGTAAGTTCCTCAAGACTCTGAATTGCATCGGCAGCCTTAAAAGCTTTTCTTCGCTTGGAGTTAACTGTATTAGTGGCTCTTCCGTAAGTGAAAATCATAAATTTTTCATTAGGATAAGTGAAGCCGCTTGTTATGCCTCCTGTTGTTACACTGACTGTTTTTACGGGGAATTCCGCCGGAAGAGTTCCGAAGTAAAGTGCAGAAATATCTTCAGCTTCGAGTGCTTCGACAAGTGATTTTGCCGCTTTTTCAGTGCCCGCATTTACTATGCAGGTTATGTTGCGAGAAAGCGCCGGGCGCAAGTCATCGAGTAAAATAGAAAGAGTACCGTTCCATATAGGTAACTGTTGAGTGTTGAATGTAGTAAGAGTCTTTACAGGAGTGTCAAAACTGCCTCTCGGAAGACTGTCAAGGTAAATAGCTTTACACTCTTCGTATAACCCGAAAAACTCAGTAGTACTGAGGGTTATACGGTCTAACCCCTTTGTTAGAATACCGTTTTCAAACTGCGCTTTTATCTCTTCAAGCATAAGCTTGTGTGCGTTTGTTACACTCTCCTTTACAGAGGAAGTTTCGCAGATGTAAAGTGAATCACCTTTACAAAAATCAAAGATAGAAGCCGGTTTTTCATATGCGAGATTCAGGTATTTATCTAATGAAGAGATTTTAACACCTGAGCTGAGAGCGTCTATATCCTTTAAAAGATTTTGTTTAACTTTAACAGAGCCTTTACCTGAAACTGAGGAGTAAAGATGTTCTATTTTTTCTTTCAATTCTTCGTCGCTGTTAAAAATAATTTCTGTTGCAGGTGTTATTTCTGTTGAATTCAGAATATCGGTTCTTCGCTGAGTTGAAGCATCGAATTCAGAAATGGTATCAATACTGTCTCCCCATAGCTCAATTCTTACGGGTCTTTCTGCGTTAATGGGGAAGAAGTCTATTATTCCGCCACGTTGAGCGAATTGACCTGCACCTTCAACAATATCTGCACGTTTGAAGCCCGCGGATACCAAAGTTGAAACGAGGTCCTCCGGAGTTATGGATGTACTTTCATCGATTTTGCAGGTCTTTTTCTTCAGCTCCTCAGGGGGAATTGTAAGCTGAAGTGCCGCTTCTGCCGAACAGGCAATTACTGAATAATCGTTGTTTATTATTTTGCAGAGAGTCTTTATTCTTAATTGCTCAAATTCTCGTGATTGCCCCTCAGAGGAGTTAAAAGAATAATCTCTTGCCGGAAAAAGATGGGCTTTTTTGCCTATTCCTGAGAATTCATTTAAATCACTTACTAAGCGTGATGCGGCAGCCTCATTAGGTAAAACAACAAGAGCTCTGCGGGAAGTATCCTCGCAAAGCGAATGAATTAAGTGAGCTTTTGGTGAGGGCGGAAGTCCCACAACACCTGAAGGCAACAGATTTGCATTTATTGCATTTATAAGCTCGTTATATTCAGTACAGTTTTTTAAGAGATTAGAATAACAGGACATAGCAACCTCAACTGTTAAATTTTGACATGGCGCTGTCAATATCGCCTGTCAACATTATTTTTATTGCTTCATAAGCATTTTCACAAGCTTCGTTAATAAGCTTTAAATGCTCCTTCGGGAATGAGCCTAAAACCCAATCTACAAGGTCGTAATCAGGGTGGGGCTTTGCGCCGACACCTAATTTTACCCTCGGGAAGTTCTCGCTTCCTAAATGAGAAATTATACTTTTTATTCCGTTATGCCCGCCTGCGGAGCCTTTTCGGCGGATTCTTAATTTTCCGGGCTCTAAGGAAATATCATCGTAAATAACTATTATGTTTTCAACAGGTATTTTGTAGAATGAGGCACATTCACTTATTGCCTGACCGCTGTTGTTCATCATTGTCTGTGGTTTCATAACTATTACCTTATGACCGTCTATGTAGCAGTCGCCCACAAGGGCGTGGAATTTAAGCTTTTTAACTTCAAAGTGTTCTTTTTCGGTTAATGTGTCAATGCACATAAAACCGGCATTATGACGGGTTGTTTCATATTTTTTACCCGGATTTCCCAAACCTACTATTAAATACTCGTAGGTTCCGCTATTCTTTTTTTCTCTTGAAAATTTAAACATCTTTATTTCTCCGTGTGTTGTCTTTTATATGGTTTTTTAATGTTAACCCAATCATCTTTGGTTGTTTGTCGACAACGGGCAATACTTAAAGCATTTGCAGGAATATCCTTTGTTATGGTAGAGCCTGCGGCGGTAAAAGCATTTTCTCCTACGGTAACGGGTGCAATAAGGTTAGTGTTACAGCCGATGAAAGCACCATCCTTGACAACTGTTCTTGATTTTGTCTTTCCGTCATAGTTTACTGTTACGCATCCACAGCCAAAATTTACTTCCTTTCCGACATCTGAGTCACCTACATAAAGCAGATGCGGAAGCTTTGAATTCTCGTCAATTACAGAATTCTTAACCTCTACAAAATTACCGATATGCACATTGTCTTTTATGTTGCAGTTAGGTCTTATGTGCACGAAGGGGCCGCACGTAACATCAGAACCGACTGTGGATTCTGTACAGTGTGTGTTGTTGAGGTGTGAGTTGTTGCCGATTATACTGTCTTTTATATATGAGTTAGGGCCTATTACAGCACCGCTTTTAATTCTGGTATTACCTGTGATAATTGTGTTCGGTAAAATAATTGCACCTTTTTCTATTTCTGCAGAAGCTTCAATTATCACTCCGTCTGTACAGGGAATTTCAACTCCGCTTTCAGATAAAAAAGCAATTATTTTTTGTCGTTCTGTATTGTTAATCATAATAATACCTGCCTTTTCA
>JAFVWD010000368.1 GCA_017501865.1 Clostridia bacterium
AACTACCTCTTCCTGAAAAATCTAACAGGGTGACGAAGAACCCTTGCTTCATCACCCGAAAAATTATTTATTAATAACGTCGTAAGCCATATCAGGAACGTCTGACATAATACAGTCAGCACCTATTCCGTTAAGTCTTTCAACCTCTTCTGCTTCATTTATTGTCCAATACTGAACGGCAATGTTATGTCTGTGTGCATAATTTACAACGCGCTCTGAGCCGAGCATTAATATTCCGTACTGATTGGTCGGAATCTGCAATGCACTGAACTTGTAAAAATCTTCGTTTAAATCAATTGAATATGCTGCTGCAAAATAAAATACAACTACTTCAAAAATTGATGATGAGCGCAACATATCGGGGTAATTTTCATCAACATATTTTGTAACATCGCCGTTAAATGTTCCGAAAACAACCTTTTCTAAAAGATTTTTTTCTTTCAGTATTCTGTAAAGCTCATCTGCCGCCTTGAAGCCTGCTTCGCCCTTATCTTTAATTTCAATTATGTAAGTGAAATTGCCGTTATTCTGAAGATAATCGAGAACATCCTCCAAAAGTACGACCCTGAGATTTTCAGGGATTTCTTCACCACGAAGTCCTCTGTATGGGTACTCGCCCTCAGATGTTTCAAAATTTTCACCAAAATTCAAAGCCTTCAGCTCTTCATATGTTTTTGTAATAGGCTTTACCTCTTCACTACCGAATTCCTCCGGTGCATTTGTCGTTCTGTCTAATGTATCATCGTGAAGAAGTATAAGCTTATCATCCTTTGTTATGTGCAAATCAAATTCAAATGTATCTACATTAAAACTCTTGTTTTCAACGCAATACTCAAAAGCCATCATTGTATTTTCAGGAGCTATATCTGCCCCCGAGCGGTGCGCTGAAACCAATGCTTTATCTGTCGTGATAAACGGATTTGTCATTTCACTTTTTTCAGGCACTTTACCGCCTGAAGCTCTGCATAACGCACTTGCACCGAGTACTGTTACTAATAACACCGCAACTACTACGGCAAACACTTTTATAATTCTCTTAAAAAGCTTTTTTTCCTTCTTGTTTTTCTTATTTTTGCTCATAATTCATCACCTGTTATTGTTTAAAATGGCATATAAAATAATCTATCATAATTACTACTAAAAGTCAATTTACAAAACTCTCAAAACATAGTATAATATTGCGGGTGGTTTATATGAGTATTGACAAAATTACTACACATTTATTTTCTTTGCAGGATATTTCCTACAAGGAATTCAACAGTAAACTTATACCTTCTGTTAACAAGGATGATGTTATAGGTGTAAGAATCCCTGAATTAAGAAGGTACGCAAAGGAGCTGAAGGGAACCTCTGAGAGCACAGAGTTTTTAAATTCTTTACCGCATAAATATACAGAAGAATATAATCTTCATGCATTATTATTAGAATACATTAAAAGCTACGGCGACACAATAAATGCACTGAATAAATTTTTACCTTATGTCGACAACTGGGCAACCTGTGACATTATGAGTATGAAAGTCTTTAAAAAGCACCTTGATATTTTACCCGAACAGCTCGATATATGGCTTAACTCCCCACACACCTATACCATTCGCTTTGCCATAAAAATGTATATGACATATTACCTTGACGAAGGGTTTAATTCAGAATATATGAAAAAAATTGCAGGAGTGCGTTCAGATGAATATTATGTAAATATGATGATTGCCTGGTATTTTGCAACCGCACTTGCAAAGCAATATGACTCCGCAATAAAGCTTTTAGAAAACAAGGAATTACCTGTTTGGGTACATAACAAAACAATTCAGAAAGCTGTTGAAAGCTACAGAATAACTGCCAAACAAAAGGAATATCTGAAATCATTAAAAATCAAAAATTAAATCAGTAAAGGAGCTGTAAAAACATAAGTTTTTTACAGCTCCTTTGTCAGAGAACAGGAAAAAATGCAGAACGGACAAACTGAGCAAAATCAAGGCGATAGCCTGTATTTTGCTTGCCCGAAGGCGTACAATGGTACGTCGAGTGGCGAAGTTTGTTTGTAATATAAAACATAATTTTTTCATCAATTTCGTTTTTTTATTTTTAATGGGTTCTATAGGCTTTTATTAACCTACAGAACCCATTGCAACATCAGTTTTATACGGTCTGCGCTTTTTTACATCTTCTTTATATTATTCTGTAAGTGCGTCTTTTATATCAGTGAGTCCTTCTGAAATACCTTCAGAAACACCGTCAACAATGTCGCCTGCCAAACCGTCGTTATTTTCATCTGACACGTCTGAAACCATACCGTCATTTTTATCCGGAACTGTTACAATATCCATTGTTGTATCCACAGTCGTGTTAATGGTTGTTGGTTGTGTTGTTGTTACTTCTTCAGTATCGTTACCGCAACCATAGAATAAAACAGCAACTACAGTAACCGCCAGAATTGCAAGACCGAGTGTTATGATTTTTTTCATTCTTTCACATCCTTTCCGGAGTGAGTGTTTTACTCCCGTTTTATTTTCCCCACAAAAAATTCACTTATGCACTTTATTTTGTGAGAACTCCGTTATCTGAATATAATAAAATCAAAATTTCCACTTCTGCACCCGTTTCAGGATCTATATATATTAAAACCTCCTGACCGTCACTTGCAACGCAATGATATTCATAAGCATAAATTTCACTACCGAAATCTGTAGGTATAAATACCTTTTCGGCTGATTTCAATTTAATATTACTGTTCAAAAGCTTCGCACCTGTTTCTAAGGTGTATTTGTATTTCCCGTCGTTGCTTCTTCGGGTATGATTCATTAAATAACCTGTTGAATCAAAGCCTGTTATTTCGCCGTTATCAAGCGCCACGCTTACCTTTATCAGGTCCGTATAATACGTAACAGAATTTTCATAAAACGCAAAATTTATTGTGCAAATTCCGTCAATTGTTGCATAATAGGTTTCTTTTACATTTTTGTAGCCCTTGGTATTCAGAAACAGCTTTGCTTTTTCTATTGCTTCCTTTTCACTGATTGTTGCTTCATCTGCAAAGCGGGATTCGAGCATATAAGAAACAAGTCCGCCTTTTTTTGTAACGGAAATCGTTAAATCTGAATTATAAAAGCTGTAGCAGCTTAAATTGCTCTCGCACTCACTTAAAAAGTACAGCTCTGTTTCATCTATACCTAAAAAATCAGCTGCCTTTTTCTGTGCCTCTTCTTTGCTTATTTTGGGTTGTTTTTCAATCAATTTTGATTTTTTCGTATCTATATTGTCTGAAAACGGACCGTCATATATAAGAGTCGGGTAATCTGTCATTGTTTGACCTGCATCATCCAGTTCTTCACCAAGATTAAGCTTTCTGCTCTCTTCATCATCTGACAATGTTGACTTAACCTGTTCAAAATTAAGCCCTCCGCTTTGCTCTTCACTTATAAGATAATTTATTTGCGAACTCAGCGATTCTGAATATTCACTCAGCTTTAAAAGCATTGCCGTTTCTTCCTTGCTTATTTTTTTACCGGCGGCACTTTTTTCATTAAGTGTCATTGTGTATTCTCCGACCTGAGACAAAAATTTATAAATCTCAGAAAGCTCTGCTTCACCGTCTGTTATTTCTGACAGATTTGTTTTTGCTGCGGTAGATGCACGCCATACCTCTGTTGAAACATTCGCTATCATAGGCGAGGTTGAGGCATAAAGACATTTATTAAGATTGAGGCTTATTGCATCAAGATGTGTACCTAATTCCGTCAGAGCTCTTTCTCGTGTTGCATTTAAAAGTCGCTCACTTTTCATATATTTTACGGTACTTAATGTTCCCCATGCAGCTAAGAATACTATTACTGCTATAAGAAATGATGCTTTTCGTACCGTCTTTCTTCTGCTTTTTACCATTTTTATCTCCTTTTACTTTTTTGTTACAATTATTTTTTCGAAAAATTAAAAAATTATTCACTATTTTCGCTTTAAAACTTCTTTAAAGGCATTTACAAAAATTCTTTTATATTGTATAATATTCAGGTTAATAATGGAGGTGTATACTCTTTGGCTTATTTTGATAACAGTGCCACAACAAAACCAAGTGAAAATGCTATAGCCGCTGTTACCTCTGCGCTTACTGAATGCTGGGGTAATCCGTCTTCGCTTCACTCTTTGGGTACAGAAGCAAATAATGCTTTAAATAAAGCCAGAAAACAGGTTGCACTTCTTTTAGGCTGTCAGACAGATGATTTTTATTTTACGTCATCAGGTACAGCCGCAAACAACACCGCAATTTTCGGTGTTTACGAAAAGCAAAAACGCAACGGAAACAGAATTGTTACTACAGCCATTGAGCACCCGAGTGTTCTTGAACCTTTAAAAAGAATTGAAGCAAACGGATTTGAGGTTATTAAAATAAAGCCTGACAAGCACGGCAACATAAACGAAGATGAGTTTTTTTCTTCAATCAATGATAAAACTATTCTCGTGTCCTGTATGGCAGTAAACAATGAAACAGGCTCCCTTCTCCCTGTGTCGTCAATCCGTTCAGCCGTAAAAAGAGCAAAATCACCTGCAATTATTCATTCAGACTGTGTACAGGCATTCGGCAAAATTCAGCTTACACCAAACTCTTTGGGTGCTGATATTATTACCGTAAGTGCACATAAAATTCACGGTCCTAAGGGTGCAGGCGGAATTTATTTAAAAAACAAAAATATAATAAAGCCTTATATGCTTGGTGGCGAACAGGAAGGAAACATTTTCGCAGGAACTCAGGGTATGCCTGCAATTATGGGCTTCGGTGCCGCCGCCGAGGACGCAAAAAATATAATTGAAAATCAGAGCAAGGTTAAAATATTAAAAGATTTTTTAATTGAAAATATAAAGGATTTAAAAAGTGTTGTTATAAATTCTCCTGACGATTCTCTTCCTTATATACTCAACATTTCTGTTCTTGGCTTGCCAAGTCAGCCCATAGTTAATTTTATGAGTGAGAAGGGTATTCAGATTTCCGCGGGCTCCGCTTGCAAAATGGGACACAGAAGTCCGGTTCTTACTGCAATGGGCTTACCATCGGATGTTATTGACAGTGCTGTAAGAATAAGCTTTTCACGATACAACACAAAAGAAGAAGTCGAGCTTCTTATTGAAGCAATTAAAGAAATAGATAAAAAATACGGAAAAGGATAATTATGAAAGAAATAATTCTCATTAAAGACGGTGAACTGGCATTAAAAGGGCTTAACCGTTCAACGTTCGAAGATGTTTTAGTCAAAAATATTCGTTGGCGTATAAAAAAATACGGCAACTTCCAATTCAGAAAATCACAATCTACAGTTACTATAACCCCTGCAGATGAAAATATTGATTTTGATGCTGTATGCTATGAAATTTCTCACGTATTCGGTATAGCAGGCTTTTCACGTGTCGCAGTAACCGAAAAGGATATTGATAAAATACTCGAAATTGCTCCTGTTTATTTAAAAGAGCAATTAAACGAAGTTTCCACCTTCAAGGTAGAAGCAAAAAGAGCAGACAAAAAATTCCCGCTCACTTCTCCGCAGATTTCTGCAAGACTCGGCGAAAAGCTTTTAGAAAGCTTTCCTCACCTTACTGTTGATGTTCATAATCCTGAAATTACAGTTACGGTTGAAATCCGTGACGAAGCATACATAAGAGGCAACCAGACAAAGGGCGCCGGCGGTATGCCTGTCGGCACATCGGGTAAAGGCTTACTTCTTATTTCAGGCGGAATTGACAGTCCTGTTGCGGGATATATGATGGCAAAAAGAGGTATAGATATTTCTGCAATTCATTTTGCCTCTCCCCCGTACACATCTGAAAGAGCAGAACAAAAGGTTCACGAGCTCCTTTCAAAGGTTGCTCTTTACAGTGGCAGAATTGCTCTTTACACCGTTCCTTTCACACACATCCAAGAGGAAATCAGAGAAAAATGTCCTGAAGATTGCTTTACTCTTATTATGCGCCGTTTTATGATGCGTATAGCCAACAGCCTGGCAAAGGAAATTGACTGCCATGCTCTCATTACAGGCGAAAGTGTTGCTCAGGTTGCAAGCCAGACTATGTTAGCCTTAGGCTGTACCGATGCTGTATCATCTCTCCCTGTTTTTCGTCCTGTTATAGGTATGGACAAAGAGGAAATTATAAAAATCTCAAGACAGATAAACACATTTGAAATATCAATTCAGCCTTACGAGGATTGCTGTACGGTATTTACTCCTAAGCATCCTAAAACAAAGCCTGTTTTAAGTGATATAGAAAAAGCAGAGGAGCCTCTTGATATAGACGAACTTTGCAAAGAGGCTGTTGAAGGCATTAAAAAAATATTTATAAATTCAGACGGTGTTCAAAATGGTTGAAAACGACTTAATTCTTCTTGCTCAGCAGGTTATTGAAAAATTCAGAGTAAACAACCTCACTTTAAGTGTTGCTGAATCCTGCACGGGTGGTTGGCTGAGTAAGGTTATAACAGAGGTCAGCGGTGCGTCTTCTGTTTATATGGGCGGTGTCTGTTCATATGCAAATGATGTTAAAAATAAAGTTTTAGGTGTAAAAAAAGAAACACTTGATTCTTTCGGTGCCGTAAGTGAAGAAACTGCACGCGAAATGTCAGAAGGCATTCTGAAGCTTATGAATACTTCTGTAGGTGTAGGTATTACAGGCATTGCAGGTCCCAACTCTGACAATACAAATAAAAAGGTCGGATTAATTTATATTTCAATTACTTATAAAAACAAAACAGAGGTTATAAAATTAGAAAATGACTTTGACGGTGATGTCCGTTACAAAAACAGATTCACCGCCGTAAAAACGGTTCTCAGTTTTTTAAGGGATGAGGAATTATGAAAGAAAATCTAAATATTAAAAAAGCCGAAGACTTAATTCACTTCGACAGTTACGAAGAAACGGTCATCCGCGATAACAGCCCTGAAAAAGAAAGTGTACGTAAAGTTGTCAGAAAAAAGTATGCATTGAGAAAGCTAAAGCAAATAATCTCCATAGTTTCCGCTTTTGCAATTCTTGTTTCCGCTTTCTTTTTAGGTAAACGCGGCTACGAAACACTTCTTTTCCATTCTCAGGAAAAAAATGAGGATGAGTATGTTATTCCGAATGAGGTTACAAAGGAATTAGATGCTATGACTGAAG
>JAFVWD010000040.1 GCA_017501865.1 Clostridia bacterium
ACAGAAGAATTAAGGGTGCTTTCAAAAACGGTGTTCTTACAGGTAAAGGTCTTTCTTACGGTGGTTCTTTAGTAAGACCAGAAGCAACAGGTTTTGGTGCTACTTATTATGCAGTTGAAGTTTTAAAACACTTCGGCGAAGATATTAAAGGCAAAACATTTGCTCTTTCAGGCTTCGGTAACGTTGCTTGGGGTGCAGCAAAGAAAATTGCTGAACTCGGCGGTAAAGTTGTTACAATTTCAGGTCCTGACGGATATGTTTATGACCCAGACGGTATTACAACAGATGAAAAAATTGAGTATATGCTCGAAATGCGTGCATCAGGTCGTGATAAGGTTCAGGACTATGCAGACAAATTCGGTTGTGAATTCTTCCCGGGTCAGAAGCCATGGGGTGTAAAAGTTGATGTTGCTATGCCATGTGCAACACAGAACGAAATCAATATGGACGAAGCAAAGAAGCTTGTTGCAAACGGTGTTCAATATTATATTGAGGTTGCTAATATGCCGACAACAAACGATGCTTTAGAATATCTTAAGGAAAATGTTAAGGTTGTTGCTCCTTCAAAAGCAGTTAATGCAGGTGGTGTTGCTGTTTCTGCTCTCGAAATGGGTCAGAACTCAATGAGATACAACTGGACTGCTGAAGAGGTTGATGCAAGACTTCAGCAGATTATGAAGGATATCCACGACCATTCTGCAGCAGCTGCTGAAAAATACGGCTTAGGCTATGATCTTGTTGCAGGTGCTAATATAGCAGGCTTTGTTAAGGTAGCAGATGCTATGATGGCTCAGGGTGTTATCTGATTATATTTGTATTTGAATATTTTAACCGATTGCAGATTGTATCGATTTGCAATCGGTTTTCGTTTTATATTTTATCTTGCAAATTATACGGGTAAATGTTAATATAAAAATATATTGCGCGATTGGAGTGTGTTCAATGAAAAAAGCAAGCTTACCGCTTTCTAAAAATTTTAAGGTTGGCGAAATAGATAAAAGAATTTACGGTTCATTTATTGAACATTTGGGCAGAGCTGTTTACGGTGGTATTTATGAACCGGGACACAGTACTGCCGATGAAGATGGCTTCAGAAAAGATGTAATAGATTCTGTCAGAAAACTGAACGTTCCTATTGTGCGATATCCGGGCGGAAATTTTGTTTCCGGGTACAATTGGGAGGATGGTGTAGGTCCTAAAGAACAACGCCCTCAAAGATTAGAGCTTGCATGGGGTGTAACTGAAACAAATGAGTTTGGTATTAATGAGTTTCTCAAGTGGTGTAAGAAAGCAAATACTGAGTGTATGATGGCTGTAAATCTCGGCACCAGAGGAATTGAAGCGGCAAGAGATTTGGTGGAGTACTGCAATCACCCGAAAAACTCATATTTCAGCGATTTGCGTCGTAAACACGGTGTAGAGGAGCCACATAATATAAAGGTGTGGTGCCTTGGTAATGAGATGGACGGAAATTGGCAAATCGGCCATAAAAATGCCTATGAATACGGCAGAGCGGCAAATGAAGCAGCAAAAGTAATGAAGATGGTTGACCCATCAATTGAAACCGTTTTGTGCGGTAGCTCAAACAGAGGTATGCCTACCTTCGGTAAATGGGAAGCGGAAACTTTAGAAGAAGCTTTCTGGAATGTCGACTATGTTTCACTTCATCAGTATTTTGATAATAAGCTTGATGATACACCGAGCTTTCTTGCAAAAAATATGGTTATGGATGATTTTATTGATAC
>JAFVWD010000369.1 GCA_017501865.1 Clostridia bacterium
ATACCTGCAGCTGCTGCATATTCCTCGATTTTCTGACCATGCTCGTCAGTACCTGTCTGGAAAAATACATCATAACCCTGCATTCGCTTGAATCTCGCAAGAGCATCGGCTAAAACGATTTCATAAGAGTTACCTATATGAGGTTTTCTTGATGTGTAAGCAATAGCAGTTGTAATATAATATGGCTTTTTTTCCATTGTGTTTTCATTCCTATTCTAAATTAAGAGTATTTTAATTATTCTGAAACTAATTCTATAGTTTTCTCTTCAATTCCCATAGCATTAACAGTAATTTTAATCTTACCTTTTTTACCGTTTGTTCTGACCCAGAATGCTCTGTCGCCACCTATAAGCGGGAATTCTGAAGGTCCTATAATGTCGGCAGGGCCATCTACGGTAACTTTAACGGAGCTGTCAGCAAAAGGTACTCTGTTTCCGTTCTGATCCTTTACTACAAGCTCGATTCTTGTAGCATCGTAGGTATCAGCTTGCTTCAATACAGCTGAGTCAGCATTTACATCTAATGAAAGCGATGTAACAGCAGTTCTTACAACAGTTGCAACACATTCGCCGTTCTTGTATCCCTCAAAGCGGTAGGTTATTTGCTGTTCACCCCAGCCGCCGATGTACTTTGTAACAAGGTCAACCATATAATTGATTGAAAGTCTGCCTGTAATCATAGCAGCGCCAACTCTCAGGAAGTTGTGCGGAGGCATCTTCCATTGCTCAACCTGCGCTGCAACGAGAGCAGGCTTTAAGAGTGATGCAGTTGTTGCATCTAATTTGTCTACCTCGGTCAGAGCATCGCCTATAAAGTCTCTTGCTACAACAGGTGGGTGCGGAAGATTTTTAAATGATGATTCATTCGGATAAATTGTACTTGTATATTTGCCGTTTTTATAAAGTTTTACATAATCACAGTTAGAATATACATAAACCTTGCCTATTACACCACCCGGATGCTCACCTATATCCATAGCAGAAGTAACTTCTAAGTAAGGTTCATTTTCCTGCTGGGAACGGTAAACTGCAGCACCAAGCTTCGGTACACGGAACATATCTGTAACACCGTGGTAGCAGATTTTATCACCGCTGCCGAAATCCTTGTGGGTGTTATAGTCAGACATACACCAACCAATAGCACCGCTGATTCTGTCATTACCGTAGGCAGTATTAAGAACGCGTGTATGTCTTAAAGCGTGCTCAGTTCTCAATGCTTCACGGTCAAATGATTTTGTAGGATACATATGACCGTTGTGCTCTGTAACGAGATAAGGAGCATTAAGACCGGTAACAATAGCAGGAGGGAGAAGGTGAATTGCACCGCCTGAATGTGAGAAGTCATTATATGTGTAAACATCCTCAAGAAGGTGGCTTCTCGGTATATTTCTTACGCCGCCTGTCTGACGTGTGTTGTCGAGTGAACGAGCCATTTCGTTTGTTTGTGAATAGAACTCATCACAATCCATACCTTCATTTACGCGTACGCCCCAGAGAATTACAGAGGGGTGGTTTCTGTCGCGTATAACCATTCTCTTAACGTTGTCAAGACATATGTCGCGCCATTCGCCCTCACCAAGGAATTGCCAGCTCGGCATTTCGGTAAATACGAGAAGACCTATTTCGTCACAACGGTTAAGGAAGTGAACACTGTTAGGGTAGTGTGAGGTTCTTACTAAATTAACACCTAATTTATATTTAAGTAAATCGGCATCTGCCTTCTGAACATTTTCAGGCATAGCATAGCCAACATATGGGTAGCTCTGGTGACGGTTGAGTCCGCGGATTTTGATTTTTTTACCATTAAGGTAGAAGCCGTCTTTTCTGAATTTTACTTCTCTGAAACCAAAACGAACCTTATACTCGTCCTGTTCATTTAAGGTTACATATATATCATAAAGGTTCGGGTTATTTATATCCCAGAGAGAAACGTCGCTGACTGCCCATTTGGCATTAATTACAGAGCCCTTGAAGGTACAGCTTTTTTCACCTAAAATTTTGCCGTCTTTTTCTAAACGGAATTTAAGTGTACCCTCTGTGCTTTCTGAAAAAGAGATATCCATATCAAGAACTTTTTTTGGTTGGTGAATATTTAAAGTTCTTACAAAAACGTCTGAAATATATATTTCGCTTACTTCTTCGATCCATACCTCGCGGTAAATACCGCCGTAAACAAGGTAGTCAACAACATTACCGAAAGGAGGTATTTCAGGACGTTCGCTTGAGTCGAGTTCAACAACGAGAACATTGTTCTTTTTGTTGACGATGCTTGTAATATCAAAAGAAAAACGATTGTATGCACCCTTATATTCACCTATAAATTCATCATTAAGGTAAACCTTTGAATAAACCGCAGCACCCTCGAAATGAAGAATATATTTTTTATTCTTGTCCTTTTTAGGTAAATCAAATTTTTTACGGTAACAACTTGTGAACTGGTAACATTTTTCATCAAAATAGTTGAGCGGAAGCTCTTTATTTGAATGAGGAATGTCAACGGTTTCAAAGCCTTTGTCATCAAATTTAGCTTTTGTCATTTCCGGAGCGAATGATGGAGAATATTTCCAATCAAAGTTAAGTGGATACGAATTACGCATAAAATCACCTTTTTTCTGTCAATATTCAGTAAAGTATATACTAACAAGCTTTCTAAGATATACCTTACTTATTTTGTGGCACACAATATACCATTATATATAAATATATTTTATACTATTATAATGGTGATGTCAACTTAAAAAAGCTAAAAGCTGTTCTTTACTGTTTGTTGTTTTCTCTTCAATTACTGCATCAAGAAGCAGGTTGAGCTTTTCACCGATTTCTTCATTTTTATACCCG
>JAFVWD010000370.1 GCA_017501865.1 Clostridia bacterium
ATCTCATCGACTGTAATATTAATTTGTTCATCCCTTGTAATTGCAGGTTTGTTATCTCCTTCTTGTTCACCGTATGCACCAAAATATGCATGACAGCCACCCTCAATTATAACTTCTGTAAATCCAACGGGTAGATTCGCCTTATACTCGTTATACTTTTCCATATTCAGAACACCGTCATTACTGCCGTAAACAGAAAGAACCTCAAGTGGGAGTTTGCTTAAATCAGCAGTTGAATACGAGGCTAACAAAATAATGCCGTCATACTCAGCAGAATTCTCGGAAATGTAGCTTGCGGCCATTGAGCCACCCAAAGAATGCCCTGCCATATACCACGATGAAATTTCTTTGAACGACTCCTTTATACCATCTGCGGCATTCATATCTAAAACCGCTAAATTAGCGGGCATTGTAACAAGAGCGGACATAATCCCCTTTTCAGCCAAAGCATACATAAGCGGTGCATAGCTTTCTGCCTGCACCTTACCACCCGGGTAAAATATAATTCCCGCAGTCGATTTTTCAGGTTCAAATATAAAAGCCCCGTCTTTTTCGGTAACGGATACCTCTTTATGAGGTGTTGAAACTAACGAAACAGCAACCTCTTCTGCGCGGTAATAATCATTTACATAATAAACTACCGATACTGTCAGTACTACTACAAGTATTAATGCTGTAACAATAAAAATTTTCTTTTTCATATTAAACCAACCACTTATTTATAAAAGGAATTTTATTAAGTACAAATGAAATTATAAATGAAGCTATAATTACTATTAACGAAACAATCGGAACTGAAAGCACTGCGTTACATATTGATGTGTTAATACCTACTACTATTAATGCACTTATAACAAATATGTGAACTAAATATGCACCAAAGCTGTATTGTGAAAAGGCTGTCACAGCTTTGTTAAGCTTATTATTTTTAAGCTTCATTTGCTTGAATAAAACGAAAACTGCTACCGCCTCAAGAAAAACATTTACATTGAAATTGAGGTAATATGTTTCTACTGCTGAGCCTGCTTTTACCGATGCAAGAGCAGTTAATAAAACAGTTAACAAAAAGCCACATAAGCCACCAATATATATTTTAATTCTTTTGTCTTTTGAAAATTCCGTTTTACTTAAAAAGTAACCTAAAACAAAATAGAATACATAGCCAAAAAGGATATCCAAATGCATATCAGAAAGTAATTTTTCGACCGAATCAATTATTCCGAATGTTGAAAGAGGAGTAAAATCACTCAAAATATTTATAAGCTGAGGTACAAGAAAAGCAAATATGAAAGAAAGCTTTAAATAATATTTCATAAGCTTTTCATTTAATACAAACTGCTTTATAAGAGGTACGCAAATATAAAGACCTATAATCATAGGTATAAACCACATATGGTACGCACCTGTTATTACTTCTGACACCATTGTTTTTATTGAAAATGTATTTTCACCTGTTAAAACAAGCTTTGAAACAGGGAGGTAAACAGCATAAAACACTGACCATACAACAAATGCAACAGCAAGACGTGCTATGTTTTTAGTGTAAAGCTTTTTTACATCTACCTCTTTAGAGAGAAACAGTGCACCGCTTATCATTACAAACACGGGTACACCCCATCTTACAAGGCTGTCGTAAATATTTAAAACATTCCATTGAAAGCTGTTTACATCCGCAGTTTCCCAACCTTGCGTTGCTACGTGCAGAACCATAACCGCAAGCATTGCAAATACCCTTAAATAATCAAAATAAACTATTCTTTCTTTTTCCATAATACACCTTTTTATATTTTCTTATAAAAATTTCTTTACTAATCAAATTCGTCTCTTACTCTGAGCTCTGACTCTTTTGTATCTTTTTTCTTCATATGCAGTTTTTGCTTCGGTGACAGCCGAAACTTAACTACGAAGTAACTTCTCGTTCAAAGATAACTTTACTTATTATAAGGGCAAGCTTAGTTTAAAAGCGTTAGCAAAGCTATACATTCTACTGTTGTTTCACTGTCCCA
>JAFVWD010000371.1 GCA_017501865.1 Clostridia bacterium
GGGCTTTGACCAGCGGAATAAGCACCACTGCTACACCGTCTGGGAGCACTGCGTTCGAGCTATGGAGGCTGCGCCTGCCGAGCCGCTGCTTCGTTTTGCACTGTTGCTCCACGATTTGGGAAAGCCAGAAACCTTTCATTTAACAAATCAAGCTTTCCCGCAGAAAATAACGCGGCTGCTATATGCCCCTGTTGGTGAGAAAACTTAAAAAGAGGAACCTTTAAAATCTCTGCAAGAGAAGACGCAAAGCTTTCACCTACTGAGAAGCAAGGCATATATGAGCCCTCTTCTGTTGTCGGTGTTACCGAAACCCCTATTGCCAACGGCATTTCGTCAACATCTGAAAAAAGCTCCCTGACTAAGCCCGGGTATGCTTTAGTATGATGAAAAACCGCATCGCTTTGCCTTATGCCTCTTTCACCTGATTTAACAGGCAAAAGTTTCTTTTTCTGTATAACAGTACCATCAGCATTTTTTACAGCTACTGAAGTAGTGTAGTTACTTGTATCTATCCCGAAAAAAATACTCATTTATTTATACTTTTAACAACAGAGGACAAAACACCGTTAATATATGATGAATCTTCCTGTGTTCCGTATGTTTTTGCGATTTCAACAGCTTCATTGACACTTACATTACTCGGAACATCTTCTAAAAACAGTATTTCGGTTACAGCAAGACGCAATATAGCAAGTGAAACCTTAGGAAGTCTCTGTAAAGTCCAGCCTACAAGATTCGCTTCAATAGTTTCATCTACCTGAGAAAAGTTCTCTTCTAAATTTTTAAGTATAGAACCTGCAAATCCATTAACCTTTACCAAACCGCATTCCTCTGCACCCTCAATAATTTCATTGAAAGAGGCACCTTCATTAAAAATTTTTTCAAAAATAACAGCAAATGCTTGCTCGCGTGCTTCATGTCTTGTCATAACCACACCTCATTAATATTTTCTGACTATTGATTATATCACATAAAAACCTTTTAATCAACAATTTACACTTAATTTTGAATATATACGCACATTATTATTTTTATTTTTCACAAAAAATAAAAGAGCAGGAAAACTCCTGCTCTTAAAGATATTAATAAACTATTAATAAACAAAATCTGTATAAACCGCTGTATCTGTTACAACACCGCAAGCTGAATTGTCAGCAAATAACATTGCAGCTGTAAAGTTTACGTTACAATCATAAACTGCTGTTTGTGTAAGTGAAACGATTCTGCCTGTTTTCGGCATATAAACCAATTCCATAGTACAATCGTGATAATTGAGATTAACATCATCAATAGAAATTAATAAGCCCTGACGTGCAACAAGCTTTGTTTTAACCTCTTCTTTATCAAGAACAGGGAACATTGCACTTGTATGACTCAAAGGTGTATTTTCTCCTACAGGTGTAACCGCCGGATTTTCTTCATCGCGAAGTACAATAGTAATTTTAACTGAACCATCACTCTGAGAAACCTTCTCTACGGATTTAATTGCTTCAGAAGCAAATTTATCTGAAAGCAAGCAAGCAAAATTTTCATTTTCAATGCAGAAAAGTGACATATCCGAGAATTTTGCCGCAACATATGGTGCTGCTTCTGCATCTTCCTGACTTATAAAGTAACCCGGATAATTCTTTTCAACATCACGCAAAATTATTTTTGCACCGTCATCCTTATCCATAGTTCTGTACTGAACCTTTGTAAAGCCGGGCTTTGTTGTATTTGCAGAATTAACTACCTTTTTAAATGTATTGAGAACTGCCTTTTTCTCTTTGATTGTTTCAGGAGAATCAGTAGCAGACTCAGTTGTAGTAGGAGCAGTTGTTGTTACAGTATCCTGTGAAGCACTTGAGTTATTTGTTTCAGGTTCTGTTGCAGGCTTTGTTTCCTCAGTAGGCTTTTGTGTAGGAGCCTGTGTTGCAGGTGCTTTTGTTGTAGGTGCCTGAGTTGTCGGAGCCTGAGTTGTAGGTGCTTGTGTTGTGGGCGCCTGAGTTGTAGTGGTGGCACTAAGATCAACAGTTGTAGGCTGTTCAAAAATCTGACCGATATTCTCAAGGAAGCTGTTATTGTTATTATTTTCATTTTGTGCATTAGCATTTGCAGCAATAGCAGCTGCCCTGCTCTTTAAAGCTCCCGGTATAGCAGTAAGCCTCAATATACTTGAAGAAAACATTGTAAAAACAAGACTGCAAACAAACAATGCAATAAGCCCTTTTGAGAAACCTGAAGAGCCAAAGCCCTGGAAAAGTTCTTCTAAAGATACTCTCTCCTCGTTAGAATTTGCCCTTACTTTTTTCTGTTTCTTTTCTTTCTTTGCTTTCTTAGGCATGTTTTCAGCCTTAACCTTATTCTTTTTCATAAAGCCTGACTCCTTTCAAAAAAGAGAAACACATATAAATTCAATTTATTTTACACAAAATCCGTAAAAAAGTCAACACTTAGAGAAGATTATTATTCAAAGAATTTTTTTTGTGAAAATAGTACTAAACTTTACTACATATTTTAGCAAATACCACC
>JAFVWD010000372.1 GCA_017501865.1 Clostridia bacterium
TAGGAGTAATTGAATTAGGTGCAACAGATTCAGCAGCATTTTCACAAAAGGGTATTTCTGCAGCAACATTTGTTGCAATGAATCCGGAGCCGTCACGATATTATCATACAAGACTTGATAATATAGATATGATAAAACCACAGGCAATAGATGCAGGTGTAAAAATAGCACTTGAAACTGTGTTCTTATATGATGAAAAAGGAATATAATTTTATGAATCCACAAAACCGCAATCATAAATTAGAGGGTAACGGTGCCTTGCTCGATGCAAACGGTGTGCTTCGAGAAGCAGGTTGGGCTAACAGCCTTGTGTACGAGTACTCGCGTGCAATGGTAAAAGCAAATAAAAGCAGACTTAAAGAATGGGATTATTATCACGTTATCGACAGTGAAGGTAAATATGCACTTTCATTTACTTTTGCAGATAACGGTTACATGGGGCTTGTAGACTGTTCGGTTTTTGATTTTGTTACAAAAGAAAAATTTTCTGCAACAGAAATCCCTATTATGCCAATGGGTAAGCTGAATTTACCCGCAACAAGTGAAAAGGGTGACATCTCATTTAAAAATAAAGGCTGCGAATTTCATATAGACAGAACTGAAGACGGCAGACATTTTTACTGCAGATTTGAGAGAACATTCAATCATACGGAAATAACGGCAGATGTTTATCTTTGCCAGCCGCCGATGGATACAATGGTAATAGCTACCCCCTGGAAAGATAATAAAAAAGCCTTTTACTATAATCAGAAAATTCCGTGTATGAGAGCGAAGGGGTCGGTAACCGTTAAGGGAAGAACCTACACCTTTGACGACAGTAAGGATTTTGGTATTCTCGATTGGGGTAGAGGAGTCTGGACATATGACAATGTCTGGTTCTGGGGAATAGGCAGCGGCATTGTAAACGGTAAGCCTTTCGGGTATAACATAGGTTATGGCTTTGGTGATACAACCGCGGCGAGCGAAAATATGCTTTTTTATGACGGGAAATGCCATAAATTAGATTTAGTGGATTTCGGTATTCCTACAGGCAATGTTATGAATACGTGGTATATGACTTCTAATGATAACCGCTTTACTATGCAGTTTACTCCATTCTTCAATGACAGAACTGATATAAGTGTTGGTGTTATGTCACAGCATGCAGATAAATTATTTGGTATGCTTAACGGTACAGCGGTTTTAGATGACGGTACAGAATTAAAAATAGAAAATTTACCCGTTTTCCACGAAAAAGTGCACAATAAATGGTAATTAATTTAATATGGATTTTAAAAAGGAAAACCTGTCGTTCTCAGCTTGTAACAGCTCAGAATGACAGGTTGTTTTGATTTGTAAATTGATAATATGCTTTTAATAATTCTTTTGGAAAAATATTTTTATAAATTGACTTTTTATACAAAAAAATATAAGTAAATTTATACAATTAAACACTTTGTAAAATATGCTCGTTGTGGTAAAATTATTAAATGTAATATTATATTCAGATTTCTCGGAGGTAGATGTTTTGGGAGTTAAAAAAGAATTGATTTTCCTGAAAATTCTGTTACTTATCAGTGTTCTGTGTGTTGGCGGATTTCATATTTTTTCGTCAGCAGCTTTGACACTTTTATCGGCAGGTTTTGTAATTTATAAATTGTCAAAAAAAGATGCGCCGAAGCTCACGGTTAATTTGGTTTTAATAACACTTACACTTGTAACCGTGTCATATCTTTTTGTTAGTCTGTGGGCAGTTGATAGTGGTACGGCAATCTATGGATTTATAAAGTATCTTCCCATAGTATTTTTCAGTATAGCGGTAGGGTTTTACACTCATGATGAACGGCGTGACATACTTTCATCTGTACCGCTTATTTCTGTAACAACCGGTTACTTATCATTTGCTTTGTCATTTGTACCAAAGCTTGAAGAGTGGCTTCTGGTAGCAGAACGTTTAGGTGGATTTTTTCAGTCTCCGAACATCTTTGCAACCTTCAGCTTAGTGGGCCTTGTAATTTTAATAACATCAGAAAAGCTCGACATAAAAAAATGGATTCTTATTGTTGCATCCATTGTTTTAATTTTCCTTTCAGGAAGCCGTACTGTTTTCATATTGCTGGCACTTGTTGTTTTCGTTATGTTCTTTAAACTTAAAAGTAAGAAAACAAAAATTGCTATAGCTTCAATATTTGCCACTTTTATAGTTATAGGTGTCATAGTTGCGGCTGTAACCGACAGCTTCCAGACCTTCGGCAGATTTTTAACCATTTCAGTAAATTCAAGTACCTTCTTAGGAAGACTTTTATATTTTAAAGATGCAATTCCCGTTATTTTCAAAAATCCGTTCGGTATGGGGTATTACGGTTATTACTTCTCGCAGGGCTCATTTCAGACGGGTGTTTATTCTGTAGCATTTGTTCATAATACTGTTCTTCAGTTTTTGTTGGATATAGGCTTTATTCCCACGATTTTTTTCTGTGTAACAATAGCTACCTCGTTTTTCTCTTCAAAAATGAATTTTACCGAGAAGTTTGTGCTTGCAGTAATTTTCGTACATAGTCTTGTCGATTTTGATTTACAGTTTATAACAATTTTCTTCGTTCTTATTCTGACACTTGATTTTGATGTCTGGATAGTAAAGAGCATAAAGCTTCCGAGAGCTGTTCCGGCAGTTGTTTCAGTACCGCTCGTTTTACTCAGCATATATTTTGCTGTTATAAACCTATTCTTCCTTAACAGTGATTTTAAAATGGTTGAAAAAATATATGGTAACGATACTATGTCTAAAATGTATCTGCTTCAGACAGAGGAAGACGGTGCTTTGGCTTATGAGTATGCAAATTACATAGCAGATAAAAACGGTTACCTGGCAATAGCTTACGATTACAAAGCAAATTCAGCTTTTGTAAACGGCGATTTTGAAAAGGTTATAGAGTACAAAACGAAGGCGCTGGAGTGTTCGCCATATGATTTGAACGAATATCTCGATTATCTTGATAAACTTTATGTAGGTATTTCGCTTTATTATGAAGCAGGTGATTACGAAAGTGCACAATTCTGCATCACCAAAGCCAAAAGTGTGCCGAAAATGTTGGCAAAGCTGAAAAAAGAAACAAGCTCAATTGCATGGAAGATTCAGGACAAACCACAGTTAGAGTTACCTGAGGAATATAAAGAAACCCTTAAAGAACTGACAAGTTGAAAAATATAACCCTGAATTACAGAAAGGTGAATTAAATGAAGATTAAAAAAAGTATAGTGTTCATTGCCTGCGGTGTCATAGCAATAGGGCTTATAACAGCAGGGCTGGTAATATTGCTTAATCAACCCAATGACATAGCAGTAAAGGATTCTGAGGGTAATGTGTTTGCGACATTTACATACGTTGACTCAGAGGTGGCTTTGAATATTGAAAATGAGTCTTTGAAGGAGTCTGCTTATATAGCATTTGAAGAGGCAGTAGGCAAAATTGCAGACAAATATAACCTTGAAGAAGGTGAAGCTGTAAAAAAACTGTTTAAATCTGCCGATTGTATTAACACTACACTTCAGACAGAGTTGGTCAATAACCTGAAAAGCAGTGTTGAAAAAAATAATATAACAGCAAATACCTCTTTGGTGTTGATGAATGCCGAGGGAGAAATTCTTGCCGGTTATTCAAATTCAGAAAAAAATGAGGCTTTTTGTAACTACAAAACGTATTTGGGTTCAACTATAAAGCCACTCAGCATTTACGCACCTGCAATAGAAAGCGGTGAATTTTTCTGGTCAAGTACATTTGTTGATTCACCTGTGTCGGTAACGGTAAGTGAAACGGGTGAAAAATCTGACTGGCCACGAAATTCGGATGGGAAGTACACAGAGGAAAATATAACTCTTTGTAATGCACTGGCATTTTCTACAAATACAATAGCGGTAAAGCTTTTACAGGAATATGGTGTAAACAAGTCTATAAATGTTCTCGAAGAAAAATTCGGACTCAATGTTGATTTTGAAAAGAGTAAAGCTGAGCTGAACGGTGAAAATGAAGTTCTTGCGGCTATAGGTCTCGGATATCTTTACGGCGGGGCATCAAACATTGAGCTTGCCGGCAGCTATCAGGTTTTCCTGAATGATGGTTATTATACAAAGCCTCATTGTGTTGAAGCAATAACAAACAACGAAAACGATGTTGTTGAAATAAAATATAAGAAAAAAAGACTTTTTTCATCGGGAACAGCAGGTGTTATGCAAAAAATGCTCAGAAATGTTGTTATCGGCGGAACAGGAACCGATGCAAGAATTAAAGATATTCAGGTCTGCGGTAAAACAGGAACTACCGAAGAAAATTCAGATAACTGGTTCGTGGGCTTTACACCTGAGTATATTTGCTCTGTTTACCACGCAACTGAAAGCACACGAGGCAATTTATGCCCTAAGCTTTTTTCAGATGCTGTAAAGGATATACCGCATACAGAAACCGAGTTTAAAACAAGCAATAGTATAACAAGACAACCGTATTGTGAGAAAACAGGTTTGTTAATAGGTGAAGGCTGCAAAGACGGTAACCTGGGTTATTTCAGTAAAAAAAGTGTGCCCGTAATGTGCACACAGTGTAAATGAGGAGGCAAATTATGAAGATGGAAACGAGCATAAGAATTTTAAAAAGATTAATGTCTTTGGTTCTTAGTGTCTGCATTGTTTTTTGTGGTGTAGCAACAACTGCGTTTGCAACGGAGGATGATACTGTACTCATAACTGATGTTGAGTATACCTTGCCTGTAGGGGAATATCAATTTACCGCTACTAATGACGGTTGGTATAAGCTTGAGTCAACAGATGGCGGTGACCCATATATAAATGTAGCATTGAACGGTGACGAGGATGCTTCATATAGTGATGATGATTACGGAGTTGACAATAACTTTAGATGCTTTATTGAAATGAGTTCAGGGGATGTTGCTACACTCAGACTCACAAATTATAATGATGAAGATTTAACAGAAATAACATTCACCATTACTTACGTTGGTACTGAAAGACCTGACGACAGTTGGGGCGATATTGATGATGACTACGATTACGATGAACCTGAAACTGTTACCGAAAACGGATTTACAGCAACTGTTACAGGTGACACCTGTGAAATTACTTCTATTGATGAAAGTGCTGTAGTTAATAATGTTTTGAGTGTTCCGGAAACAATCAGCGGTTATTATGTAGAAGAGCTCTACATATGGGGCGAGTACCCCGTAGATTATGTGAAGATAATTAATCTTCCTTCTTCTTTAAAGGTGATTCCGTATTTTGATGATTGGAATAATCTCAGCGAAATCAATATTGCGGAGAATAATGCCAACTATACCTCAGTAAACGGTGTGGTATATAACAAGGCTATGACAGAAGTTGTTTGCGTGCCGACTTCCTTTAACGGTGTGTTCTTTATTCCTCGTAATTTAGAAAATCTTGTTTTAAGAGATTGTGAACCTCAGTCATTTGAAATTGAAGAAGGAAACCGACATTTTTCTTTAAGAAACGGAATACTTTGTAATTACGGCGGAACAATCTTTATAAAAGCCTCAAAGCAAATGCCGTCAGAATTCGTTTTAATTGGCGGAGTAACTGTTGAACCGGGATGCTTTTCAGGCTCCGAGCTTTCATCTTTGACAATTTCTTCAGATGTTACTTCAATAAGCTATGCATCATTTGCAGGCTGCAGTAAGCTTACCTCAGTTAATATTCCGGGTACAGTTAAAACTATTGGAGGTGCTGCTTTTGCTGGTTGCTCAAATTTACAAGAGGTTGTTTTATCAAACGGTGTATCTCGTATAAGCTTACGGGCTTTCAAAAATTGTACCTCGCTCACAAGTGTAACACTTCCTGACACTGTGAAGTATATAGGAAATGGCGCTTTTGCTTACTGTACTTCACTCACAGGAATTAAAATTCCAGATAGTACAAGAAATATACAACAAGGTGTTTTCAACGGTTGTACTTCACTTACAAGTGTAATAATTCCTGATAGTGTAACAAGCATAGGCGTGATGGCATTCAAAGGTTGTACTTCACTTACAGGTATAACAATTCCTGATAGTGTAACAAGCATAGAAACGGAGGCTTTTGAAAAATGCACTTCACTCACAAGTGTAACAATTCCCGATAGTGTAACAAATATAGACAACTCTGCTTTCCGTAATTGCACTTCACTCACAAGTGTAACAATACCTGAGAGTGTAACGAGTATAGGTAGTAGTGCTTTCGAGGATTGCACTTCACTCGCAAGTATAACAATCCCTGAGAGTGTAAAAGAAATAGGTTGGTATGCTTTTAGTGGTTGTAAATCACTCGAAAGGGTAACAATTCCGGATGGTATAACATCTTTAAGCTCCGGCATTTTCAAAAATTGTGAATCTTTAAAAATTATGTCAAGCGATTCTTCGTCTACGGATGAGGTTGTATATGTTCCGGCATCTGTTACGGGCATGGCTTATGATGCTCATTTCTTAAACTGCAAATCAATTAAATCTGTTGTTCTTCAGGAGGGCTTGAAGAGTATAGGCGTTACCTCCTTCGGCGGTTGTACAGCTCTTACAGATATAACTATTCCGAACAGTATTGAATTTATATACCCGGGTGCGTTCAGCGGATGCTCTGCACTTACAAATATAACAATAGGTGACGGTGCAAGCGGTTTCAGCGCTGATGCTTTTAAGGATACAGCTTATTATAACAATGAAGCAAATTGGGAAAACGGTGTTTTATATATAGGTAACCATTTGGTAAAAGCAAAATCTACAATTGCGGGCAATTACGCAGTAAAGCCGGGAACAAAATCAATTGCCGAAGATGCTTTTAAGAATTGTATATCGCTTACAGGGGTAACAATTCCGGATAGCGTAATCAATATAGGAGACTATGCTTTCGAGGGTTGTACTTCACTCGCAAATATAATAATACCTGACGGTGTAGTAAATGTAGGAAGAAATGCCTTTGCTGATACAGGATACTATAACAATGCTTCAAATTGGGAAAACGATGTTTTATATATAGGTAATTATTTAGTAGAAGCAAGGGACGAAATTTCAGGTGCGTATACAGTAAAGAACGGTACGAGAAGCATTTTAATTGATGCTTTTAATGGTTGTGCTTCACTCGCGGGTATAACATTACCGGATAGTGTAACAAGTATAGGTGAGAGTGCCTTTATGGGTTGTTCTTCACTTGCAAGTTTAACAATACCTGAGAGTGTAACGAGTGTAGGTAGTTCTGCTTTCAATAGTTGCTCTTCACTCACAAGTGTAACAATTCCAAATGGTATAACACACTTGGGAAACGGTACTTTTAGTGGTTGTTCTTCACTCGCAAGCTTAACGATTCCTGTTAGTGTAACAAGTATAGGTGGTTGGGTTTTCAGTGGTTGTTCATCCCTTACAAGTATAACGATACCTGCCGGAGTAACAAGCATTGAAAATGCTACTTTTTATAGTTGCTCTTCACTCACAAATATAACAATCCCTGACAGCGTAATGAGTATAGGTGATTCTGCTTTCGAAGATTGTACTTCACTCACAAATGTAACAATTCCAGGCAGCATAACAGAAATAAAGGATTTTGCTTTCTCTGGTTGTACTTCACTCACAAGTATAACAATCCCTGA
>JAFVWD010000373.1 GCA_017501865.1 Clostridia bacterium
ATAAACTTTTTCGCCCTTTTTAGCACAAGCAGAGGCCACAACGCAAAGAATGTTTGTATTAACACCTGTTTTTTCTAAAAGCTTAAAGCTGTTTAATACCTTGTTATATGTATCATTTTGCTTTGCATCAGTTCGGTTTAAGTTGTGTAGGTCGCTGAAGCCGTCTAAAGAAAGCCCTATTAAAAAGTTTTTTTCTTTAAAAAATAATGCCCATTCTTCATCAATTAAAATTCCGTTAGTCTGCAAAGCATAGCTTACAGTTACTTTTTCAGGGCACAGCTCTTCAGCTTTTTTTGTAAAGTTCTTAAAGAAATTGAGCCCCGCTAAAGTCGGTTCACCACCCTGAAAGCCAAAATGTACCTCGCCGTTTTCTTCTATTAAATTAAAGGCTTCTTTTAAAAGGATTTCTACCGTTTCCTCTTTCATAAGCCCCATATTTTTTACACTTCTGTTTTCTGCAATATCTTCGTAAAAGCAATATTTACATCTTAAATTGCAGGAAGATGATGCAGGTTTAATTAAAAAATTAATGTATTTCATACTACTATCCTCATAATGCCGGTATAACAGGCTTGCTCTCTATGATTTTGCACAGTATTTCAGTAAGCTCTTGCGGAGATTCATTACAACCTGTTTCAAGCCAGGTAATGTAAACGAAAAACAGTCCGCCTATTTTGTAGCTCTCGTAATAATTTTTAATATAATCGTCAACCTTGAATGAACCTTTTACAGACAGGAAAGATTCATATAGTAATGTAGAAAGATTCGCCTTTACTAATATTTTTGCAATTTCATTGTGAGAACATAAATGAGTAAAAACAGCATAAATATAGTCACGGTGAGAAGAAATATTCTTTTTGCTTAACGCAGAAACGAATTCGGAGTTTATATTAGCTAAATAACTTTTTAAAATCAGATCCTTTGAGCGGAAATTTCTGTAAATTGCATTTCTGGAAACACCTGCTTTTTCAGCGATTTCCGTAAGGGTTATAGCTTCGTATTTTTTCTCATTAAGAAGATTTATAAGTGCTAAAAAAACACATTCTCTTGTAAATGCTTTTGCTTCATGATTACAAGAGTTAGACATGGCAAAAGCCCCCTTTTTGTTACATCGTAAATATATTGTGTTGCAACTTGTACATAGCTCATATATAATTGTAGTGTTACAAATGTTACACCTTGATTGTAACATAATATTTTTCTTAATTCAAGGAGGCTTAATTATGAAAAAAATGGGTTCGTTAATTCTTGCAATGTTAGTTTGCTTTTTGTCTGTAGCATTTACTGCTTCTGCTACGGATGATACGTGTCCTGTGGAAGAAAAATTCTCTCAGAATGGTTCTTATGAAGTTGAAACAATGGTAATTGAAAGCGGAGAGGCTGATTATAGCTATTATAAAATATGGTTTCCGAAAAATATTGCTGAGATAGCAGGCAGTTTACCAATTATTGTTTATTGTAATGGTACCGGTATGACTGATGAAGATGAAAGTACAGTAAAGCTTATGACTGCATTCGCATCGTGGGGCTATATTGCAATTAGCAATGACCATGAATCTTCGGGAAATGGTGATTCGGCATCAAAAGGACTTGATGTACTCCTTAGTCTTAATGAAGATGAAAATAGTGTGTTTTATAAAAAGGCAGATACAGAAAAAATAGGTGTTTGCGGTTTTTCTCAGGGTGGTTCTGGCGCAATTAATACAGCTTCAGAAGGAAAGCATCACAATAGCACAATGTTTAAGTCAATTTGTGCATTGAGTGCCCCACATAAGGATTTAGCTGCTTCAATTTTTCAGAATACACCTTATGATGCATCTAAAGTATCTGTGCCGGCATTTTTAGTTGCGGGTACAGGTTCGACTGATGCAGGCAGTGCTACATCAATGGGTATTTGTCCGTTAGGCGCAGGTCTTATCGAAAATATGAAACAAATTAATAATGATAATGTTATTATTGGTAGATATAAGGATGCGGATCATGGAACAATTCAGATGTTTGCACAGCCATATATTATAGCATGGTTTAATTATACACTTCTGAATGATGCGTTTTCTGCTACTGCATTTACAGGTGAAAATGCAGAAATATGTTCTAACAGTAACTGGCAGGATGTGTATAACAAGCAGTCACAGAATTTGCCTGAAAACCCTGATCCTTATGTAGGAACAGGTGAACAGGAGCCGGGGACAACAAAAGTGCTTTTGAAATTGACTAAGCTTTTAATGAAGCTTTTAAGTATTTTTGAAAAGTTGTTTTCAATTTGAGATATGATTTAATAAGTAGAAGCGGGCTGTAAAACAATTAGTGATGTTTTACAGCCCGTTAAATTTTTTATATTGGGATTTCAGAAAAGACTCCGTTTTCATTTCTTATTCCTGCGAGTATTTCATATTGAAAAGAGAGATGGGAGGCTTTGTGCTTATGGTAAGAAATTCGTCCTGAAAGTCTCAGGTATTCATTGTCATAAGAATTCTTAATTTTTTTATTTAACAGTTTAATTAAGTACCAATGATATTCAATTCTGAGGTAAAAAATTTTTTTTAAAAGCATTTCTTATTTCTCCTTAAAATTTATTGAGGATTTTTTAAATCCTGAGTTCATTATACACATACGAACTGTCGAAAAAAGTCACTTTATGCAACAGAAAATAACTTTTTAAAAAAATTGATAAAAAAACAGTAACAACACAATATTTTGGTAAGAAATTTTCATAAAAACAAAAAAATTGTCATATATTGAAATAAAAAAGATTAGTTTTTCTTTGTCGAAGAAAATTACAGGAACAAAAAAATATTGCTTAAAAGAATTATTCGACAAAATAAAATATTGCATTGTGAGTGAATTTTTAGTATAATAAAAAAAGATTAAAATAAGGGGGCTTTTTTGTGTCAACAAAAAGACTTATTGCAATTGGAATGGTGTTGTTTACATTATTAAATATTTTGTCGCTTTCTGCATTTGCAGCTGAAAAGGTTTCTTATACCATTACAAGCCCTTATGAAACTGTGGATTGGGATACCTTTAAGCAATATAAAGCACAGCTTCACGCACATACTCTTTATAGCGATGGCGGAATGGATGTTAAAGATGTTGTAGAGGAATATTATAAGCAGAATTACGACATTTTAGCTATTACTGACCATGGTGTTGTAAATAAGGGTTGGGACGAGGTTCCTGAAATGTTGCCTATTATAGGCTATAATCAATATATGTACGATTTAACACCTGTTACTCCTGAACGTTATGAAGAAATAACAACAGGTGTCGGCAGAGACGGCAGACCAATGCTCGATGTTAATCAGGGTATTGAAATGAATGGTGTTGTTATGAGAAAAAACCATGTAAACGGTTTCTTCTGCGGTGCTTTCCAGGGCGATTGGGGTGAAGAGGAGGATTATATTTCTCCTATTAAGGCAACTCATGAGGCAGGCGGTATTTCTTTTATTGCTCACCCGGGTGATTTTTATGCAGCAAATCGTGATTACGAAAGAGCAAAAGACCTTAATAACCTGAAGATTTTTATAGATCCGCTCTTAGAATACGATTCTTGTGTCGGTATGGAAATATTTAACGAAAGAGACACTGTCGCAAGAGCAGACAGAATTCTTTGGGACAATGTTTTGATGTACATAGTGCCTCGAGGTAAGGTTGCCTGGGGATTTTCAAATGATGACTCACATGTTATTGAAAATATAGGTGTTACAGCAGAAATTATGCTTATGCCCGAGCTTTCAAACGAAGCTTTGAGAACAGCTATGGAAAACGGCACCTTCTTTGCTTGCTCAAGAATTGCACGAAATGAAATGGGCGAGGACTATGAAGGTAACGGTAATTTTTCTAAGATTGAAAAAATAACAGTAGATGAAGAACAGGATATTATTACAGTTACAGCAAATAATTATGACATAATTGAATGGATTTCCGATGGTGAAATAATTGCGACGGGAAGTAAATTCAATTTAAGAGAAAACAGTGAAAAATTAGGCTCTTATGTTCGCTTCCAGATAAAAAATGAAGGCGGTATTGTAATGTCTCAGCCGTTTGTTTGTGATGACGGAAATATGGAGGCAAAAATTATTGAGATGCCTGAACAGGAGCCATTGAGCTTTGTTGAAAATGTTTTCGCTACAGTAGTTGATAAAATTAAGAAAACTATATTGGGTGAACTGATTTACAGAGCATTTTGTCAATAATATAAATGTTATAATTAGATTTTAGTTAAAGGCTGTAAAGAACAAGTGTTTTTTACAGCCTTTTTTAACTTAATGTTAATTTTCTATAACATTTTGGTACACTTAATTGACTATGCATATACATATTATATATAATAAAAATAATAAATTGAATTTTAGTTTAAAGGAAGTGATGTTTTGAGTTTTCAGGACTTTATAAATTATGCGAAGGAAAAAGAAGAAACAGTAACAGAA
>JAFVWD010000374.1 GCA_017501865.1 Clostridia bacterium
CGGCATTACAAAGGATGGCCGTTGGCTCTTTTACGACGGAGATATTGACAGCATCGAAAACAATTCCTGGGCAGAAAAAAATACAGTTTCTGCTATTATCTCTCCTGACAAAAGCGAAAAAGCTCTTATAGTCTTCAGAGGTGAAAAAACAGAGAAAATTAAAATTGATATAATATTCCCTGTTATGCACGGTAAAAATGGCGAAGACGGCACAATACAGGGTGTTTTTGAAATGGCAGGTATTGCCTATGTCGGCTGTACTCCGCTTGCAAGTGCTATGTGTATGGATAAAGCTATTACAAACACTATTTGCGATGCCGCCGGAATACGTCAGGCAAAATGGGTTGCCTTCACAAAATATGAGGCAGATAACAATAAGGTGGATTTAGGAAAAATTGCAGATTACTTAAAATTCCCCATTTTTGTAAAGCCTGCAAATGCAGGCTCATCTGTCGGTATAACCAAGGCTCATAATTCCGATGAGCTCAGAGTTGCCCTGGATGTAGCTTTTAAAGAAGACAGAAAGGTTGTTCTTGAAGAAACACTTGTAGGTCGTGAAATAGAATGTGCCGTTATGGGTAACGATGCCCCGGTTGCTTCTTGCATAGGAGAAATTCTTCCTGCTGCTGAATTTTATGACTACGAAGCAAAATACATAAATGATTCTACAGGTCTTGCAATTCCTGCATCTCTTCCCGAAGGTGTGCAAGAAAGGGTTCAGGAGGCTGCAAAAAAAGCTTACCTTGCTCTTAACTGCTCGGGACTTTCCCGTGTTGATTTCTTCCTTCTGAAGGACGGCACAATTTGTCTTAATGAATTAAACACTTTACCGGGATTCACTTCAATAAGTATGTTCCCGAAACTCTTTGAAAAGGTTGGCGTACCCTACAGCGAGCTTATTGACAGACTTCTGGGCTACGCAGAAGAAAAGCACAATGAAAAATGACGTTTTAATTAAATTTATTACTGTTCAGACTACTGAGGATAATGACAGCGACACACTTGAAATAAATGCCCGCGGAACACTTGAAAAAAGTGACTCAGGCTACATAATAGAGTACAGCGAAATAGATGAAGAAATGCAAGGCAGTAAAACTACTGTTTCTGTCGATTCACCTGATTGTATTACCATGACACGTGAGGGTAGCTACAATTCACGTTTCATTATTGAAAAGGGTAAGCGACACTCCTGCTACTATGACACTCCCGCAGGCTCACTTATGATGGGTGTTTTTGCTTCTGACGTTTCTGTAAAGCTTACAGAAAACGGCGGTAAATTAAAAATGAAGTATACAATAGATTTTAATTCGAGCATGGTTGCCGAAAATTCGGTAACCCTTTCGGTAAAAAAGATTTAGTAGGTGATAATATGTCAAAGGTTGTAAGTATTGCTGAAAAGCAAATTATTGATTCCGTTACAAATGCGTTAAAACAAAATATGACTGACGGAATTTTTGCCGAAGCAGAAATTCCTGCTTTTAAAACAGAAATTCCTGCTGACAAAAATAACGGCGATTATTCTGCAAATGCCGCTTTTATGCTCTCGAAGGCTCTGAGAATGCCTCCGAGAAAAATAGCCGAAGAAATTGCAGCAAAAATAGATCTGAACAATACATATTTTGAAAAATGTGAAATTGCAGGTCCCGGATTTATAAATTTCTTCTTAAAGAACGATTTTTATGCCGATGTTCTTTCAGATATTGATAATTCAGGCGATAATTACGGCAAAAGTAACTTTGGTAACGGTAAAAAAATAAACGTTGAATTCGTGTCTGCAAACCCGACAGGTCCTATGCATATGGGTAATGCCCGTGGCGGTGCTCTTGGTGATTGCCTTGCAGCAGTACTTCAATGGGCAGGCTATGAAGTAGCTCGTGAATTTTATGTGAATGATGCAGGTAATCAGATTGACAAATTCGGGCTTTCTTTAGATGTTCGTTACCAGCAGCTTCTTTTGGGTGAGGATGCAATTGAGCTCCCTGAGGACAGCTACCACGGTGATGATATTAAAATCCGCGCTCAGGAATTTATTGATGTGTACGGCGACAAATATCTTAAAGAATCTGAAGAAGCAAGAAGAAAGGCCCTTGTGGAATTTGCGCTCCCTAAAAACATTGAAACAATGAAGGGTGCTATGGAAAAGTACAGAATAGACTATGACCTCTGGTTCTCTGAGCTTTCACTTCACAACGGCGGAGAATTGCAGGAAACCATTGATATTCTTAAAAATAATGGCCATACCTACGAAAAAGACGGTGCTTTGTGGTATAAAAACAAAGAAATTCAGACTGAAATACTTAAACGTCAGGGTAAATCTGATGAGGATATTGAAAAGCTTGAGCTCAAAGATGATGTTCTTATTCGTCAGAATGGTAACCCTACTTACTTTGCGGCAGATATTGCTTACCACAGAAACAAGCTCCTCAAACGCGGTTTTGACAAAGCAATAGATGTATGGGGTGCAGACCACCACGGTCACGTTGCAAGAATGAAGGGTGCTATGGAGGCAGTCGGCATTGACGGCAACAGACTCGACGTTGTTTTAATGCAGCTTGTTAATCTTATGAAAGACGGACAAGCCGTGAAAATGTCAAAAAGAACAGGTAAGGCAATTACTCTTGTTGATTTGCTTGACGAGGTTCCGATTGATGCAGTAAGATTTTTATTTAATATGCGTGAAGCAGGCAGCGCCATGGACTTTGACTTGGGTCTTGCAGTTGAACAATCTAACCAGAACCCTGTTTACTACTGTCAGTATGCACACGCAAGAATCTGCAGTATTTTGAGAAAATTGGAAAACGAAGGCGTTCAGGTAAGAAAACCTTCTAAAGAAGAGCTTATGCTTCTTGATTCAAGCGAAGAAAAAGATTTGATTGCTCACCTTGCTTCGCTTACAGGAGTTATAGTTCTTGCAGCAAATACCTATGACCCTGCAAAAATGACTCACTTTGCTTGTGAGCTTGCAACGAAATTCCATCGTTTTTACAACGCACAACGTGTTATGACAGACGATGAAAACCTTATGCAGGCAAGAATTTTCCTTTGCAATTGCGTAAGAAATACTATGAAAAATGTTCTTTTAATGCTTAAAATTCAAGCTCCCGAAAGTATGTAATTATTATGGATTTTGCTTACATTAGAAGATTAAAACCTTTTATAATACTGTCTATGATCCTTATATTTATGCCAATTGTCACAAAATCAGGCGGAATAGTACCGTCACAGTTCAACGGCTTTGCAGTTATGAATGACGGTACCGTTCTTGTTGGCGATAACACAAATATAAGCGGCTGGAAAAACAAAGAAAAGCTTTTTTCTTTTCCTGTTACCTTCAATACTGACTATGCTTTATCAGTTAATCAGGATGACAATATCGTTATTTATACCAAAAATGCGAGATTTGTCTTTGCAAAAGACGGAACTCCTCTTACCGCTTCAGACAACACCTCGGTAGATTTTGAAAGCCTGAAAAAACGAATGGTAATAAAAACATCTGAAAAAGAGAGCTATGTGCTTATAAACAGATACGGAGTAATTAATTCCGTAATAAGAGTAAGCGACGGCAAAAAGACAACCGAGTATGAAACTCCGCTTTCTGAGCTTGCCGTTGAGTTTGCATTCTGGGAGGGTAACCTTTTGCTTATAGTTACCCTTATAGCCGGGGTTCTTGATGTTCGTAAAAGACGTTTTGTTGCACCCAAAAATGAAAAGAAAACGGTTTTTGACATTTACGATGAAAATGTCGATAAAAAACCAAAACAAGAAATTGCTTTACCAAAATTTCTGAAAGCCTTCACCAAACCTGAGATTTCAAATAAAGGTGCTGCTTTCTCAAGTGAATATAGTACCAAACCGGGTGAACGTCCGAGATTTCTTTCAGATAACGGAAGCTCTGACAAGAGCAGTACTCACTCAGGTGATAACCCGTCACCGCTTGAAAATGGCAATAAAAATGCTGATGAAAGTGTTGAAAATAGTAACACCGATGCTGACTAAGCACCGGTGTTTCATTTTATTTGAAATTTTCTCAAATTAAGTCTTGACAATTCAGACATTATCCGCTATAATATCAATGCTTTGAAGACATATCTTCAATCGGGGTGTAGCGCAGTTGGTAGCGCGTCTGGTTTGGGACCAGAATGTCGGGAGTTCGAGTCTCTTCACTCCGACCACGAAAACGGCGAAACATTAGGGTTTCGCCGTTTTTAATTTCAACTAACTTTGGTGGGTGTGACCATAATTACCACAGTTAGATAATGAAATATAACTTTTTTTATATTTCTTCCCCTTAACTCAAACGAACCAATTGGAATGATTTTAACTGATGTTGATGGCGCAATTAACACTTATTACTATCTCAAGAACACTCAGGGTGATATTACTGGTATTGTAAACAATGCTGGTAAAAAAATGGTTTCTTATACATACGACGTTTTTGGTAAACGTACTGTCACATATCACGCAAGTACTAATTCTGCTGAATATTTTAAGCTATTACAAGCTGATTTGCTTAATCCTTTTGGATATCGTGGATATTGTTATGATGCAGATATGGGAATATATTATCTCCAAAGTAGATATTATGACCCAAACACTGATAGATTCATAAAGCCGATGGTACAAATTATCTTAATGCTACTGGTACTGTTTTAAGTTGTAATTTGTTTGCATATTGTGAGAATGATCCGGTAAATTATTCCGATGGTTTTGGAAACTTTTCTGTAAAGAAAGCAAATGAAGTTTTAGTGAAAATATTATCAAATATTAAAGGTGCATTTTTTGATTATATATTTAGTCTTTTAAAAAATGAAAAAGGTGAACCTGCAATTCATACGGATATAATTGCTGTTGTAATAAATACCATTATAAGGGTTTTTCTTACTAAAGCACTCGTAACTGCTGCTAATTCAGTACTAACAGTTGCCTCTAAAACTTACTTAAAAACACATACTGGAGATGCAATAAATAAATATAATTAAAAAAATCATTAATTTTCTTACCCAGAATAAAACAGGGAAATTTATAATGAAAACAACCGCTAAGATTATTCTAAGTGCTCTCGGTATCAAAATAGGAATTTTAAATACATTATTAGGCGGAATTATTTCAAATTTGATTAAAATTAAAAGTAACTTAATTAAAAAAATTGCTATAGTTTTAACCGCATTTTCTTCAATAGGCAATTTTTTAGCTTTTATTTTGTTTGATATAGTTGATAAAAATATAGATAATTATTTATCTTTCAAAGTGATAAGGAGAATGACTTTATGAGAATAACTAATAATAGTTCTTTTATTATTTGCGTCCGTTTTGGAGAAAATGTGATACAAGAAATCGCTCCAAAACAGATATATAACACTGAAGCTTTTTCCGAATTCGAAATATTCTTGAAAAATAATAGTTCAATCAAAAAAAAGAAGCATAGTGATGCAACAATAACTTTTAGCATAGTTTCTAAATACGTTTGTGATTCCACAGAATCTAATTCACATATAGAAATTGATGTAGAAACCGATTCAATGCTATTTGGTGTGGAATACATCTGTGCTTTAGTAAAAAAAGCAGAAAATGTTACCATAAAAGAAAAGAACTTTTATATAAAAGATTCTAACAATATTGATAGTTTGTTTGAGGAAAGATATATGCATAACTTTAAACAAGATTTACAAATGGACTATATTCATAGTTTCTTTGAATTACCATCTATTATTATAGTTGCGGTGTTATTAAAAAATTATGATTATAGCATATTATCAATTATTGTTATATCTTTGCTTTTTGCTTTATTAATTTTTATTTGTAATAGAGTTTATACACTGCTAATAAAAAGAAAAAAAAGCAAACACTATAAAATCGATAAAAATTCTTTTTACGAAAAATGCTCCGCTGAGTATATTACTTGTTTCTATCAAACTAAAACAAGTAATTATTCGAAAAAAGAAAAACTAAATTTTTAAGGAAATACAACCTATAAATTTCTAGTTCTTTCTAAATCTTAAAACCAATCGAACAGTGATGTTCTTATACACTATTTGGACATAAATTACAAAGTTCAACAGTAGTTACTGTTACTCATAAAGTACGCTCAAGTGCCCCACGATGTGTAAGGAAAACTTACGACTATGATGCTTGTACTCGTTGTAATTATGAAATTTCAGAACTTATTGATACAGAATACATTTATTGTTGTTAAAAGAAAAGCTGATTGGGTTTGAAACTCAATCAGTTTTCTTTTTATAAATCTATTCTTTTACTTCTAAATTTAATATTATCCTGATAGTTTGTTGGGATTTTCACCAGTACAAACAACTTTAATATATGCAAAATGCCGATTTTCAAAAAACTTTAAAATTTTTGTGTAGCTTTTGTCGAATTTTGTCATATATAAATGAAGGGTAGTATAATACAAAAACATTCAAACGACTTTCTGATCTTTCTTCTTGAGCAATTACAAGATGAAGAATTAGAAAAACCAATTGCTGAAATGGATACGGATTTAGTCTTAGAATGCACACACTTGATATTAAAACTTCGAGGGATTGATTATACACCTTTGACAGAAGAAGA
>JAFVWD010000375.1 GCA_017501865.1 Clostridia bacterium
CCTGAAGCGATTTCATCAATAAGTATTACCTCATCATTGTTGAAGCCAAACTCAAATTTAATATCCCAGAGGTCAAGACCTATTGATTTAAGATCATCAGCAACAACCTTTGTAATTTTAAGAGTTTGCTCTTTCATACTCTTGAACATTTCTTCAGACATAACACCGAGAGCTGCAAGGCCTTCGCTTGTAACGAGCGGATCGCCCTTAGCATCGTTTTTAAATGTACATTCAACATAACCACCCGGAAGTACAGTACCATCTTCCATATATTCACCATATCTGCGAATGAAGCTGCCTGTTGCAACGAGACGGCAAATAACTTCAAGACCGTGACCGAAAACAGTTGCAGGTAAAACTTCCATTGTAGCATTATCAATGTCAGCGCTTACATAGTGAGTTTTTACACCGGCTTTTTTAAGCATTTCAAAATAATAAACTGAAGTTTGTAAATTAGCTTTACCAATACCTTCAATAGTAAGACCAACAGCGTTTTCACCCGGATCAAAAACACCATCTTTACCTGTGCAGTCATCTTTAAACTTGAGCATAACGTTACCGTTGTCAAGTTCAAATACGTCTTTTGTTTTACCTTCATAGAGTTTTTTCATGAATATCTCTCCTTGTTTTCAAAGTCAAGTTTTAAACTTACATTAGAATTTTAAAACTGTTTTGGGTGAATGTCAAGTATATAAAAAGATTTTTTTTGCAATAAAACAATGTTCTGTTAATTTGTTATAAAATAAACGTACTGTACCTCCTTTTTTGTCTAAATATACAATCTGATATGCAACTTTTTGTTGGTTTTTAAAATTGAATTTTATTGAAAAATTATATATGAAATGGTAAAATTAATAAAAAATAAACAGGAGTGATTTAATTGGCAATTTTAAAATTGGTAGTGGCTTTCTTTGTGTGTTTTCCGCAAATAATCAGCCCGTTATTCGTTCAGTTCACCCAAGGTGAAGAAAAATTCTTTACAGAGTGGACACCTGAAGCCGAGTTTAGTGAGGCAGACTATGTTTCACTTGAAAAGAAGCCGGGGGAAGATTTTGTGATTCTTAATCTTACTGACGTGCAGTTGAGTGAAGAAAAGGTTTTTGCAAAGCACGGAACATATTCATTTGAGCTTATAACAAAGCTTGTAAATGAAAATAAACCCGATTTAATTACATTGAGTGGTGATAATGCCTGGGGGTATATTGCTTATCTTGAGCTTATTGAGCTTATAGAATCATTTGATATACCTTGGGCACCTGTAATGGGTAACCACGATGGTCAGGGATGCGGAACAGAGTTCTGGGCAGCATATTCACTTTCAAATGCAGAAAATTGTCTTTTCAAATTTGGCCCCAAGGATATGGGCTACGGCAATTACATAATAAATATAACTGAGAATGACAAGATTATTCACACATTATTTATGATGGATACCCACGGAACAAACGAGTTCGTTTTAGATGACGGAACAGTTGTTGAGGACGGTTATGATCACCTTTGGGATAATCAACAGGAATGGTACAAATGGGCAGTTAATGGCATTAAAGAGATTAACAGCGGAAAGATTGTAGAAAGTACAGTTATATTCCATATTCCTGTTTATGAGTATCATGCAGCATGGGATGAAGTAAGTGTTGGTAAAACTAAAGAAAGCTTTGGCGAAGGTAATAAGAAAAATAAATCTTATTTCTTTGGTGTAAAAACAGAAGGCAGTTGTCCTTCACCTGTAAATAACGGCTTCTTTGAGCTTTGTAAATCACTTGGAAGTACAAAAAATATTCTTGTCGGACATGACCATGTTAACGATTTTTCAGTTATGTATGAGGGAATAAGACTTTCTTATAGTCTTAAAACAGGCTTCGGAAGTTATTGGACTGAAGATTTAATAGGCGGTACAACACTTAATATTAACTCAAAGGGAAATGTAGATATTCAGCATCATTATTATGATCTTGAAGAAAATGGTTTTGATATTACTAATAATAAATAAAAAAGAGCGAGAGATTGAATTCTCTCGCTCTTTTTCTCAATTTTGATTTACAGACACTCAGTTTTTTTGAAGTTATGAATGAGTCGTTTTAAAAATTTCTGTTGGCTCTATTCAGGAATTCAGGATAGAGCCAAGCAATATGTTCAGCGTATATATTCTCCTGGAGTAATACCAAATTCATCTTTAAAGCATTTTATGAAGTAGCTTTCAGTACTGAATCCGGTTGCCGATGCAACTTCAGAAAGTGACATACCTCGTTTTAACATATCTTTAGAAGCATTAAGTCTTTGCTGTTTAATGTATTGAGGAATGGTAATGTTGAAGCTTTTTTTGAATAACAGAGATAAATGGTCTTTTGAAATATTACATTCATTTGCAAGAATATCTAATTTAAGGTCATCAAAAAGGCGTGTGTTTATAATTTTTAAAACATCTCTTACAGCTTTAGGATGATTGTTCTGATTAAGCTTATTTACATTAGCTGCGAGCTGCAGACTTTTTTTGAACAAGAATTGTAAAATATCGCTTTCGTCAGTTAGGGCATCTATTTGCATAATTGCATTGTCAGTAAAGCTGTAACAAGCATTTTCATCAGCACCGCCTGCGATTGCATAACGAGTGGCAATGGCAATTGTATTAATAGCCCAATATTTAAGAGGCCTTGTGTCATCGGTGGAAAGCTTGTCAACAACAATACCGCTTTTTAAAAGCTTTTTTATCATAATGTTTACTTCTTCAACATCACCGCGGTATATGCTTGAAAAGAATGCAGTTTCTGTTTCGTATGTAGTGAGGGTATCATCCGTGCTTAATTCAGCTCTTTTAATTGGTAAATTCTCGTTTGACATAATAACACTCCTAAAGCTTATTTTATTTACATTATAATAGTTTGAATTGTAAAAATCAATAGATTTTAATAAAGAAAACGCGTTTTTGGTATAATTTTTATGTTAATTCTTTTAAGCTTGGTGTGTTTTCACCTTTTCGGAAGCTCGCTGTTTTTAGTTTTGGGTCAATGAGTTTTATCAGTAAAAAGGTATAATTAAATTATCTGAGAAAGTGCAAGCTTAGTTTTAATCATAAAAATTAAAAAGTCGATGATTTTCGACTTTTATATTTAAAATGTTATGCAGTATGGTAAGAGAATGAAAAAATTGAAATTCTGTACTTGAAATTTTTTTCGTTTTGTGTCAGTATGTCACAAATTAAATACAAATAATCAACGACACATGTGGTGCATAAAGCACGTAAATCTGATTACGGTACAGATTACATATGTGTCTTTTTTTGGGGACACATAAATGTGTCCTGTTATGAGCTTTGCTGCGGCTATTCTTTATTATAATTACAGTAATGGATTTAATGTATTGTCATTATTTGCAGATTGGTTAAAGCTGATTTGCTTTAATTTCCCATTCGCATTTTTTACCCGGCTTTTCTTTATACAACCTTTGGTAAGAAGCATATTCAAAGTTTTATTCAGAAAAGATATAGCGGCACATACTGCGCCTGAACAAATGAGTAAAGAAAATGTAGTGAAAGCCGCATAATAAAAAGACGAGATATTTTATAATATCTCGTCTTAAATTTTAGTTTAAAATCCTTGTCTGCGTTGTGAGATTATGCTATAATTTAAAAGGTGATTATATGTTACGAGAAATAATTCATGACGAGGATTTTTTAGCACAAGTGGCAGAAACAGCAACAAAGGACGATTTGTATATATCTGACGATCTCAGAGAAACAATTCTTGCACACAAAAATGAGTGCGTTGGTATGGCTGCAAATATGATCGGGTTAAGGTGACGGGAGCCGAACACCGCACGGTTTTGGAAGACAAAAATTCCCACTAACATCGTCAAAACTCTTGAAATACGACAGTATTCCTGCGAGTTTTTCCTTGTTACTGAAAATTTTTTGTCTTACAAAACTGCCCGC
>JAFVWD010000376.1 GCA_017501865.1 Clostridia bacterium
AAAAAATCAGGGGTTGGTTGATTGGAAAATCAACCCAATCACAGAACCGTCCCCCAGATTTTTTGTTTCTTATTTACTTTTCGTAATTACAAGCCACTAAAAACACAAAAAATATTATTTGCTTTTTTGGGAAAATAAATATGACTTTTAAGAACAGTGTAACACTAAATAAGATAACAAAAACTCATTTCTAAATGAATCTGAGTTTCATATTTTACATAATAGAAAGAGGTGGTTTTTATGGCAACACCCCAATATAAAGAAACAAATCAACAACCTAACCCAAAATTCAATTTGTTTATTAATTCTGTTATTGGGATATTGGGTTGTTATGTGGGTAGCTCAGGTTTAATGCTTTTAGGTTTTGGACTAAAAGAACTTCCTTTCTCAACCATTTTTGATTGGTTTTCAGAAATACTTATATGGGTGTTTGGGTTCGTTTTGTCATTTGGTTCTTTTTTGATATTTCCTTTTTCAATACTTATATTTGTAATTACAATTGTTCGAATCGGTAAATGTAATGTTAAAAGAGCGGATAAATTTAAAACTAATGTTGCATTAGGCTTAAATTTTACAGCTTTTGTAGTTTCACTTGTTTTTCTATTATATACATTCACCTAAGTATCAATCGCAGACAATCAGTTGATGGCTAATTGTGGGACAATCAGAAGACAGCTGATTTGAAGTAAGAGGTAATAGTGAACAGGCAAGAAGTGAAATTTGCTTTTTACCTGTTATTAAGTGAAAAGCAAGAACTCAGACGGTTGAAGGTGAAATTCAACTATCTGAGTTCTTTGTGTTTTGTTAATGTGTTTAAAAAGCTGTTGTCCTTTATTAGCTGACTTAAGTTAGAGTGAGTGTATTCGAATCAGATATGCCTTAAATGTCCGATTTCACGCACCCTTTGTATTTTTTTGTCTTGATATACGCCAGTATAACTTCGCCAAAGAAAATCCAAAATGCACGTAAACTCGGACATTTTAGGTTCTTCGAAGTTTAATACTTGGCAGTTTTTTCTGTAACAAGGCAAAACTCGCAGGAAGGCTTTCTCCTTTCAAGAGTTTTAACGATGTTACAGGGAAAAGTGACTGTATTAAACCATATTTGGTTCGAACACACTCACTCTAAACAAGAGGTAGCTTTTTTATAATCTTCTTAACGATTCCTTTAATTCAGCAATTTCGTTTCTGTGACGGAAATCACTTGATAAAATATGTGAGGCAAAAGAGTTGTTTAAATTATATTTTCTTGGTGTGCCGTGAATGGACCATTCACTTTCATAGATGAGATTGTTGTCGTTAAACACCTGCAGACATTTCTGGTAGTTTGCCGAAACTGCGTTCGGGAAACCATTTTTGTTTTCCCAATCTTTAATATCCTGGAGTTGTTGGTCATTTGAAGATTTATTTGTAAGAACAGTTACATTTTCGTCTATTAAGTAAGCTGTAAACATTTTAAGTGTCGGGTTCAATTCCTCGTTGTACCACATATCCTCAAAAATATCAGAGCTTAAAATCCGATGATTTTTAACGCAGGTGCTTAAAACAGGTAAAAGCTCCTCAGTCATTTTGGACCAACGTCTGAAGGTTATTATGTCAATTTTCAAAGCTCCGTCGTGATATCTTGCATAACCGATTGTGGCAAGCAGCTTAAATGCATTTTCTACATCAACGTCATAAAGCTCTTCGTCAACGAGCCATTGCTCAATAGTTTTTTTGCTGACCTCAAGAACCTGGTTTGAAAGTATGTAATAAAGAATTATCATCTCATCATCGGTAGTAATATCCAATTGCTCAAATGCAGGGTTAGATGAAATGAGTGTAGGTGAGGTTTTTGAGGTGATTCTGTTTACCGTAACTGTATATTTATTTATGAATGTATTCATCGCATTTGTTGCAACCGAAAGACTCGGGGGTGCTATGTTCAACGAGCCCTGCACAACATCGTAAATATACGCAACATCAGAGCTTATGTCAAGCTTGAATAATTTGTAAACATCTTTCATAAATCCGTAAATCATACTTTGATTGATTTCGGGAAGTATTACCGGTAAAAGAAGCGCTTCTTCGTCAAAAATCATTGCACCTGTCAGATTTGTACAGAATACGCTTTCTAAAAATTTCATAGATAAAATCGGAATGTTAACACAGCTTGATTTTACCATAGCATTTATTTCTTCGATGTTATTTACCTTACCGTCGTTCGAAGGGAGGGCACAAAGGTAAATAAATTCCTTCTGAATTCCCATATTCTGAAAATATTCAGAAAGAAGGATTGCAATGTTCTCTTCATTCGTGTGGTAAGCAATGAAAATTTTAAAACGTTGTTCCATAAATATGAAATCCTTTCGTTAGAATCCACCATTGTTATCATTATAATATTCAATTACAGAATAATCAATAAAATTTTTTAAGGTTGATTTATTTTGGTTAAATGTTATAATGAGAAAAATAATGTTTTGGGAGATTTGCTGTATGATGCCTGCTCAGAAGGAAAACCTGATTTTAAGAGAAACAGAGCCTGAATTAAGAATTAAAAGCGGTGAAGATATTTTGCTGTGGCAGAAAAATGCACGTAAAAAGCTTTCTGTTCTCTTAGGGTTAGAGAATTTCAAAGAAGCTTCATTAAAGCTTGATATTGAATATGAAAAAGAGTATGCCGATTTTTTTGAAACCCGTTTTACTTTTCAGAGTGAAGAGGGGCTGTTTGTACCGTGCCATTTTTTAAGACCGAAGAAAGCTGATAAAAAAGCACCTGTGATAATTTGCCTTCAGGGGCATTCTACCGGTATGCATATTTCTCTTGGTGTAGCAAAATTTGAAGGTGATGAAAAAACAATAGCAGGTGACCGCGACTTCTGTTTACAGGCTGTTGAAAACGGCTTTTGCTGTGTTGCCATGGAGCAACGCGGCTTCGGTGAGCTTGGTGGTACTCCTGAAACTCAGTGTGCAGATATTGCATTCAGCGCTTTGCTCACGGGAAGAACGATTTTAGGAGCAAGAGTGTGGGATATTAAAAGGCTTATTGATGTTCTTGAAACAGAATTCTCCTCTGTTTGTGATACAGATAGAATTTATTGTATGGGTAACTCAGGTGGTGGTACAGCAACCTTTTATGCGGCTGCACTTGAGGAACGTATAAAAGGGGCAATGCCCTCATGTTCGTTCTGCACTTTTGTTGATTCAATAGGTGAAATAAGACATTGCTCGTGCAACTTTGTTCCAGGGATTGCAAGGTTTTTTGATATGGCTGAAATTGCCGGTATGATTTCTCCGAGGCCACTTGTTATAGTATCAGGAGAAAAAGACAGCATTTTTCCTATAACTCCTGCTAAAGAAGAATTTGCCCGTTTGAAAAACCTTTATTATAAAGAAAAACAAATTTCCGGGAAATGTTATCATTTTATAGGCGGAGAAGGGCACAGGTTTTATAAGGGAGCTTGGGAAATTTTTAACAATCTTACTGACGAAAAAAGCTTGTAATACAGGCTTTTTTCGTTATTTTTTTATCAATCGTCACTTTATTGTGAAAATGGTAAAATTTTACGGAAAAGTTTTGTCTATTTAGAATTATTGACACGTAAATTCCTGTGTTATATAATTAATTGAATAGTGTGTTGTGATATTTTATGCACTTTATTAAATAATATTAAAAAATAAATTCAGCTATTGAAAGGTAGGTTCTAAAATGGCTTTTAAATTACACGGAATTAAGCTTCGTGACAGAAAAACAACTGAAGGTATGCCTTCTGTCAGAATTCCTGTTCCCGAGACTGTTACTATTCCGACATCAATGCACATTGGTAAGCCTGTTACTCCTGTTGTAAAGGTTGGTGACCTTGTAAAGGTAGGCACTCTTATTGCAGAGGATGCTACTGCGCTTTCAGCACCTGTTTACTCAAGTATTTCAGGTAAGGTTAGCAAAATAACAGAAATTACCATTTCTAACGGTAATGTTGTACAAGCAATTGTTATTCAGTCTGACGGTGAAATGACTGTTGACGAAAATATTAAAAAGCCTGAAATAAATTCAAAGGATGATTTGATTTCAGCAATCAAAAAAAGCGGTATGGTAGGTCTTGGCGGCGCCGGCTTCCCGACTTATGCTAAATTCACATCAGGTAAACCTATAGAGACTCTTTTAATAAATGGTGCTGAGTGTGAGCCCTTTATAACAAGCGACTCAACAACAATGGTTGAAAGGGCAGATGATATTAAGACTGCTATTGAATCACTTGTAAAATACTTCGAAGTTAAAGAAGTTGTTCTGGGTATAGAAAAGGGTAAAGGTGAAGCCATCAGAAAGATGGAAGAATTAGCTTCACAAATTCCTAATATGAAGGTTAAAATTTTGCCTAAGATTTACCCACAGGGCGGTGAAAAGGTATTAGTTTACCACTCAACAGGTAAAGTTATTCCTGTAGGCAAATTGCCTATAGATGTAGGCTGTGTAGTTATTAACTGCTCGACAATGGCAGGAATAGGTAAGTATATTCTTACAGGTATGCCGTTAGTTGAAAGATGTATTACTGTTGACGGCGGAGCGGTAAAAGAACCTAAGATTGTTATAGCACCTGTAGGAACACCATTAAAATGCCTGTTCGACTTCTGCGGTGGCTTTAAAGAGGAACCGTTCTCGGTTCTTTACGGTGGACCTATGATGGGTATTTCTGTTCCGGATACTTCAGTTCCTGTTCTCAAGCAGACAAATGCAATTCTTGCGCTTACTGAAAAGGAAACACATGTGCCAAAAGAAACAAATTGTATTCGTTGCGGAACTTGTGTTACAAATTGTCCGTTCGGTATAAGTGCTCCTGCTATTACAAAAGCATATAAAGCAAAAGATGCAGAGGCTGCAATAAAAGCAGGTGCTGAGCTTTGTATGGAATGTGGTTGCTGTTCTTATAATTGTCCCGCAAACAGACCACTTGTACAAACAAATAAATTGGCAAAAGCTTTAGTTCGTGATTACAGAGCAAAGGAGGCAAAGTAACAATGGAAAACAAGCTTCATATTTCTGTGTCTCCTCACATTCACAGTAAAAGAAGTACACAAAAAATAATGCTTGATGTATTGATTGCTCTTTTACCAACAACAATAGCAGGCGCAGTTATTTTTGGTGTTTCTTCATTAGCAGTTGTTGCAGTGTGTGTCGCTGCTTGTGTTCTTTCAGAATTACTTTTTAATATCATAGTAAAAAAACAACAAACAATAGGTGATTTAAGTGCAGCGGTAACAGGCTTGCTTTTAGCTTTGAATTTACCTGCCAATGTTCCTCTTTGGCAGGCTGCTGTAGGCTCTTTGTTTGCAATTATTATTGTTAAATGCATTTTCGGCGGTATAGGCAGAAACGTAGTAAATCCTGCAATTACAGCAAGAGTATTTATGCTTGTTGCATTTTCCTCACTTACATCTGCAGCATTTCCGCTTGACTCAACAGCAGGGGCTACTCCGCTTGTTGATTTAGCTGAAGGTAATGCAGTAGAGTTGAAAGATTTGTTATTGGGTAATGTAGGCGGTGCAATCGGTGAGACTTGCGCAGTTGCACTTCTTCTCGGCGGTGTATATCTTTTAATAAAGAGGGTTATCACCTGGCATATTCCTGTTGCTTTTATAGGCACAACATTCTTATTCACATTAGTGTTAAAGGATTTTGATGCTATGCTGGCATTAAGTCTTGTTCTTTCAGGCGGACTTATTTTAGGTGCCTTCTTTATGGCTACTGACTATGTTACATCCCCGACAACACCACTCGGTAAAATTATTTTCGGAATCGGTGCAGGTTTAATTACGGTATTGATTCGTGAATGGGGTATTTATCCGGAAGGTGTTTCATTCGCAATACTTATAATGAATATATTAAATCCATATATAGATTCATTAACTGCTCGTAAATTGTTTGGAGGCGGAAAGAAATGAAATATTTTAAAAGCGTAATAGCTTTAACAGTTATTTGTGCTCTTGTAGCAGTGCTTCTCGCTTTAACAAACTCTATTACACAGCCGCTTATTGAAAAGAACGCGGCAGCAGAAGCAAATGAAGCACTTCTTGTTGTTTACCCGGAGGGTGGCGATTTTACACAGGTTGATTTGTCTTCTTATGAGCTTCCCGCAACGGTAACAGAAGCATATTCTGCAAGTAACGGTGGCTATGTTGTTAAGCTTCTTACTTCCGGATACGGCTCAGATATGGTTCTTATGTGCGGCATTGATGGTAATGGTGCAGTTACAGGGGCTACTTGTCTTTCAAGCAGTGAAACCTTAGGCTATGAAAAGACTTACGGTGATTCATTAGTAGGCAAAACAACTGAGGACGTTGATTCGGTTGAAACAATATCAGGTGCAACAAAAACAACAGAGGGTTACAAAAATGCCGTTAAAGATGCACTTAATGCTTCAATTATTCTTGGCGGTGGTTCAGTAGATATCCGCTCAGAGGAAGAAATTCTTAACGAAAGTCTTTCTGAAGCATTGCCTTCGGCAGAGGGTAAATTTGCACCTTGGTTTATGGTCGAAGCTTTGGAAAATGTTTCAGCTGTTTATGAGGCTGAGAATAAAACAGGCTATGTTCTTGTTTCAGGCGAAGACTTTATTGCGATTGACGGAACAGGTAATGTTCTCACAGCTGTTTCAGAAGATGTTAAAGCTGTTATGTCAAGTAACGCACAGTTGATTTTAAACTCTTCAGTTACTGAAATAGATGTTTCCGGTTACGAGAATATTCCTTCTCATGTTAAGAAGGTGTACAGAACCGCAAGCGGCAACTATGTGTTTGAGCTCGAAGCAAAAGGTTACGGTATTAACGGTGACGGATATGTTAAATCGGGCGAAGCTATTCAGCTTAAGGTTGCAGCAACAAAAGAAGGTCAGATTATTTCTTGTATGACTGTTTATCAGAATGAATCAAAAGGCTTTGGTGATGCTTGTGCTGAGCCTTCGTTCTATTCACAATTCAACGGCAAGGTTGAAGCGGATTACGGCGAAATTGAAGGTATCTCAGGTGCAACCATTACTACAAACGGCTATAAAACAGCGGTTTCAAAAGTGTTTGAAACGGTAAAAATTTTGGAAGGGGTGGCTTGAGAATTATGAAAAAGACTAATTATTGGAAAATCTTAATTACAGGCCTTCTCAAAGAAAATCCTGTATTCGTTCTCATTTTAGGTACTTGTCCGACACTTGCTATGTCAAACTCAGTAACAAGTGCGGTTGGTATGGGACTTGCGGCAACAGCTGTTCTTATTTGTTCAAACGCGGTTGTTTCATTGTTCCGTAAATTTATTCCCGATGCAGTACGAATCCCTTGTTATATAGTTATTATTGCAGGGTTCGTTACTTTGGTAGAAATGTTTATTCACGCATACCTTCCAGAGCTTTATAAGAGTCTTGGTGTTTACCTTGCACTTATTACGGTTAACTGTATTATTTTAGGCCGTGCAGAAATGTTTGCAGGTAAAAACACTGTTGGTAAGTCAATTTTAGACGGTGTTGGTATGGATCTCGGCTTTACTATTGCACTTCTTTGCATGTCAACAGTTCGTGAGGTTCTCGGTGCGGGTACCTTTGCGGGTATTGAAATTCCGTTTATGATTGACCACAAAATAGAAATTTTTGTTAAAGCTCCGGGTGGCTTGATGGTCTACGGTATATTGATTGCTCTCGTTAATGTAATTACAAAAGGTAAGGCAATCAAGAAAAAAGAATTCAACTGTGCAGGTTGTCCGTCAGCAGGTGTTTGCAATGGCGGTTGCAAA
>JAFVWD010000377.1 GCA_017501865.1 Clostridia bacterium
CAGGGGACGGACAGCTTTCAGCTCTTAAGCTTCTCCTGGTTATGCAGGAAACTAAAAAGAAACTTTCGTTGCTTGCAGGGCAAATGAAGGTTTATCCGCAGACACTTATAAACGTACGTGTTTCAGATTTCGGTAAAGCTCGTTTCCCCCACGATGAAGAAATAAAAAAAGCAATATCTTCAGCAGAAGGTGAGCTTGGAGAAGACGGAAGAGTTCTTGTACGTGTTTCCGGTACAGAACCGCTTGTAAGAGTAATGCTTGAAGGTAAAGATGAAGAAAAGATAAATAACCTTGCAACAGAAATTGCAGATGTTATTAAGGAGAGATTAATTTAATGCGTATTTCAGAATCTTGGAAAGATTATGAATTGTTAGATTGTTCTGACGGTGAAAGACTTGAAAGATGGGGCGATATTATTCTTATTCGCCCCGATCCTCAAGTTATATGGAAAACAGAAAAGAAAAATAAGCTGTGGTACGAAGCCCACGCAAGGTATCATCGTTCAAACACAGGCGGTGGTTCATGGCAGTTTTATAAAAAAATCCCTGAGGTGTGGCAAATAAGCTTTAATGACCTTGAGTTTAATCTGAAGCCTATGTCGTTCAAGCATACGGGTGTGTTTCCTGAGCAAGCCTGTAACTGGGAGCTTGTGAGAGATATTATTAAAAATAGCTCCCGTGATGATGTAAAGGTTCTGAATCTTTTTGCGTATACAGGTGCAGCAACGGTTTCTGCTCTCAAAGCAGGTGCTTCGGTTGTCCATGTAGATGCTTCAAAAGGAATGGTTCAGTGGGCAAAAGAAAATGCGGCATCTTCCGGAGTACAGGACAAGCCTGTAAGATGGATTGTAGATGATTGTATGAAATTTGTTGCACGTGAAATCCGCAGAGGAAATAAATATGATATTATAATTATGGATCCGCCATCTTACGGCAGAGGACCGGGCGGCGAAGTATGGAAATTAGAAAACGAGGTTTACGGATTTATTGAAATGTGCAAGCAGGTTTTGTCAGATAACCCTCTTGCTATACTTGTTAATTCATATACCGCAGGACTTTCTCCGGCAGTAATGAGTTACATATTAAATTCAACAGTAGTAAAGGATTTCGGCGGAAGTGCCGAGGCAGATGAAATAGGGTTGAAAGTCAGCGAAAACGGGCTTGTTTTACCTTGCGGTTCAACTGCTGTGTGGAAAAGATAATGGAAAAAATAATCGAGTTTAAAAATGTATCTTATAAATATTCCGATGAAGAATCGGAAGTAATTAATAATTTGAACATTGATTTTTATTCAGGGCAGTTTACTTGCGTTCTTGGCCATAACGGTTCGGGTAAATCTACTATGGCAAAACTTATTAACGCAATTAATTACCCCTCTGAGGGTTCGGTTGTAAGTTTCGGATACAATACATCAGATGAAGAAAACGAAATCAAAATCCGTCAGAATATAGGAATGGTATTTCAGAACCCTGATAATCAGATAGTTGCGACTATTGTTGAGGATGATGTTGCTTTCGGACCTGAAAATTTAGGTGTTCCGCGCGATGAAATAAGAAAAAGGGTAGATGAGGCTCTCAGAATAGTCGATATGTACGATTACCGGCTTCATGAACCGCATAAGCTTTCGGGCGGGCAGAAGCAACGCGTAGCAATAGCAGGTGCTATAGCAATGCAGACTAAGTGTATTGTGCTTGATGAGCCTACTGCAATGCTTGACCCTAAAGGCAGAAAAGAAGTTATGAATGCATTACAGCGCCTGAAAAATGAAATGGGTATGACAATAATTCTTGTTACGCATTTTATGGATGAAGCGGTAGATGCAGACAGAGTTGTGGTTATGAACGATGGTGTTGTTTGTTTTGACGGTACACCTCAGGAGGTTTTTGCACATACCGAAGAATTAAAATCAATAGGCTTAAGTGTACCTAAGCCATTAGAGCTTGCTCTCGAATTAAAAAAAGAAGGCTACGACCTTGGTGAAGCAGTTTTAACCGAGGAAGAGTTTTCAGAAGCTTTTAAGAATTTATAAAAGAGGATTAAAATTATGTCAGTTCTTTCAGTTAAAAATTTAAAATATGAATACTCCAAGGGCACTCCGTTCCAGATAGGTGCTCTTAAGGGTGTATCTGTAGATTTTGAATACGGTGAAATTGTTGGCGTAATTGGTCATACAGGTTCGGGAAAAAGCACCTTGCTTCAGCATTTAAACGGGCTTTTGAAGCCTGAACACGGAGAAATTTTATTTGAAGATGAAAATATATGGAGCTCAAAAGAAAGTGTAAGGCGTTGTCGTTTTGGTGTCGGGCTTTGTTTTCAATATCCTGAGCATCAGCTTTTTGAGTCTACAGTTTTCGACGACGTTGCTTTCGGACCTAAAAATATGGGACTTAGTGAAAATGAAATCAAAGAACGTGTTTTAGAAGCTGTAAAATTTGTCGGCTTGTCAGAAGATTATCTTCAGAAGTCACCATTTGATTTGTCGGGCGGTGAAAAACGTCGCGTAGCAATAGCGGGTGTTATTTCTATGAAGCCGAAGGTGCTTGTTCTTGATGAACCTACAGCAGGACTTGATCCTGTTGGTAAAAATGATTTGCTGGATTTGATTAAGTTTTATAATAAATCAACGGGAAGTACAGTTATATTTGTTTCTCATAATATGGATGATGTTGCACTTATTGCAGACAGAGTGTTGGTTTTGAGTGAAGGTAACATTGTTATGAACGGAACAGTAGAGGCTGTTTACTCAAGAGGAGAAGAGCTTCTCGAATTAGGTCTTGATGTACCTGAAATTACAAGAGTCTTTTTAAAACTGAGAGAAAAAGGCTTTGATGTACCTTCAGATGTTTTTACTGTTCAGGATGGTAAAGATAAGTTGATAGAATTTCTTAAAAGGAGGGGAAATAATGGTTAAGGATATAACAATAGGACAATTTTTCCCCGGCAACTCGTTCATACATAAAATGGACGCACGAGCAAAAATAATTTCTTGTTTTATATTGATAATTTTTATATTCATTTGTAAAAATTTCGCCTCAATGGGCACAATGCTTCTTTTTGTTGTTATTGTTTATGCATTTTCAAGACTTTCCCCAAAATTGATGCTTAAAAGTCTGAAACCGCTATTACCCATAATTCTTCTTACTTCGGTTCTTCAGCTTTATTATAATAATACAGGTGATGTGTTGTGGTCTTATAAAAAAATTGCAATAACAGACGGCGGTATATATACAGCTATTTTTATTGCAGTGAGAATTACCGCTCTTTTGGTTATAAGCTCACTTCTTACGTACACAACATCTCCGACAGATTTAACTGATGCAATAGAAAAACTGTTGTCACCGTTGAAGCTTTTTAAGGTTGATATTCATACCTTTGCTATGATGATGACAATTGCACTCAGATTTATACCTACACTTATTGATGAAATTGACAGAATTATGTCTGCTCAAAAAGCGCGAGGTGCTGATTTTGAAAGCGGTAATCTTATAAATAGAATAAAAGCATTGTTTCCTATTTTTATTCCGCTTATTATTTCCTCCTTTAAAAGAGCATTTGAATTAGCCGATGCTATGTCGTGCAGATGTTATGTCGGAGGTAAGGGCAGAACAAGAATGAGAAAAATGCAGTTCGGTTTTCGTGATGCAGTAGCATTATTTTGTACCGTTGCAGTTTGTTCAATTATAATTTTTATGAATTTTCAGTTTGAGGCTTTAATATAAAATTATGAGAAATCTTTTATTTAAAATATCTTTTGACGGGTCAGAGTTTCACGGTTGGCAAATACAGCACGACTTAAGAACTGTTC
>JAFVWD010000041.1 GCA_017501865.1 Clostridia bacterium
ACGGCTTACTTATTGCAAAGTGTAAGCTGCCGGCATTTATAGCAACACTCGGTACTATGATGGTGTCACGCGGTCTTTCTGCAATTATTGTAAATGCGCCAAATATCTTTTATCCCACAGGCACGTGGTTTAATAAATTGTTTTCGAATTACGACGGCTTTCCTGTAGGTCTTTTGTGGGTTTTAGGACTTATGCTTGTTTGTATGTACCTTATGTATAAAAGTAAGGTCGGACGTTACATTTTGTCCATAGGCTCAAATGAGGAGGCAACAAGACTTTCGGGAATAAACACCGACACATATAAAATTATTGCATATGTAATTACAGGCTTAAGTGCAGGTATAGCAGCGCTCTTCTGGTCAGCGTCATTTGTAACGGTTGCAACTGCTACAGGTAACGGAATGGAGCTCGATGCTATTGCAGGAGTTTACATCGGCGGTACTTCTGCCGCAGGGGGAGTAGCTTCTGTAGGAGGCTCTGTAATAGGTGCGTTAATGCTTGTTGTAATTCGTTCAGGTCTCAATTTTGTTTTAGCACTTTTCAACATCAGCGTGAATTCAACTTATGTAACATATGTTTTAACAGGTGTTATAGTAGTTGCTTCTGTTTTAATTGATGTTTTGAAGGTCAAAAACAGCGAAAAAGTCAAAAAGTCAAAGAGAAAGAATAAATAAAAATAAATTGCAAAAATTATATTTGCAAGCAAAAGGAGTGTTAATTATGAAAATTAAAAGAATTTTAGCAGCAGTACTCACGCTTTCATTAGCTTCAACCTGTCTTTACGGTTGCGGCGGTACTGAAAATACGGGTGATGATGCAAGTGGAGCGCAAACAGATACAGGGAAAACAATAGCTGTTGTGGCAAAAGGTGAATCTCATGCTTTCTGGCAATCAGTAAAAAAAGGTGCAGAGGATGCAGGTAAAAAATACGGTTACACAATTACATTCCGCGGACCTACCTCGGAAAGCTCATCAGAATTGCCGTCACAAAAAGAAATGGTACAAACAGCGCTTTCAAACAATGTATCAGGACTTGTGGTTGCTACAATCGGCGAAGGCTTTACAGATATGCTTGAACAGGCATATGACAGAAAAATTCCTGTTGTTGAGTTTGACAGCGGTATCTGGGAGGCAGACAAGAAAACATTAGATGAAAAGGGTAAAAACCCAATTATTTCATCTGTAGCAACATCAAACGAAAAAGCAGCGGCAATTGCGGCGGAAAATTTCTATGAAGCAATAAAAGCAGATATAGCTTCATCAGAAGATGTTTATGTAGTAGGTGTTATTCAACATGACCAGACAGTAACAGGTATTGACAGAGCAAAGGGCTTTACAGACAGGTTCATTGAGCTCGCTGATGCTGATGAAACAACAAAGGGTAAGTACAAAATTGAAAAAGAAATAAAAGACGGCGACAGTAATAATGCTTATGTAGATGCGCTTAATGCACTTGTTGAGAAAAAGGTAAGTGCGGTGTTTATGTCAAACGAAGGTGTTGTAAAACAGGTAAGCGATGCAATTGCAGCAAATGCGGGTAAATATGACAGCATTAAATTCTGCGGTTTCGATGCAGGTACAAAGCAGATACAGTGGATAAAAACTGAAGGCGGAGCTTTACTTGTTGGTTCAGTAGCACAGGATTCATATGAAATCGGCTACAATGCAGTTGAGCAGTGCGTGTTTGCTATTGAGGGCGAAACAGTTGCACAAAACGTTCCGATTGCGGGTCAATGGTACAACTCTGAAAATATTGACGAAA
>JAFVWD010000378.1 GCA_017501865.1 Clostridia bacterium
CGAATTTTCTTTGAAAATTCGACTGTAATCCTTTCAATGACTGTAATGCAAAATTGTATTTGTGAAAAACAATTTTGCAAAAAGCCGATAGAATCGGCTTTTGCGAAACGCAACTGCGTTTCGACAGATTACAACCATTATTAAAAACTCCACAGCGGAATCAAGCCACTCTGAAGCGAGGAGAGGTAAAAAGCTGAACACAATTATAATTTCGTGTACAACCTCTGCACCGCACATTGTTTTTATAATATTTTCTGTTGAATTACTCTTCAAAGAGAAGCTTTCCGGACTGTATGTAGGTGCTTTACTTTTCCATTTTTTCACCTTTAAGATTTTATATAATTTTTTCTCGAATTTTAAAGGCTTAAACCATTTTGAATTACAGTTCAACCTCGGTTCAACAAATTTCTGACAGAATGTACCTACAAAAAGTCGCATTGAAAAATGATACAAGGCTGTACAGAAGGTAATTGCAAGACTTAAAAACAAATCTGTTCTGAAACGAATATTCAATAATACAAATATAAAAGAAAACATGAATAAAATTGCAGTAATTTTTATCATCATTTTTTTCATATAACTCAACCTACCTGAAATTTCTTACAATACAATACCCTGTGTAAAAAAACTCTTCTCTTAATAAAAACGGGATTTTCGTTTTCAAGGTTCTGTACATAGATGTTTTTGTAGGGGATGAAACCGCTTTAACACCATAGTCCTCTGCCATAAGCATAGCTCTTTTCATATGAAGCGGATCGCTGACAATTATTGCTGTTTCAAGACCGTTTTCATCCATTATTTCTTTTGCGTATTCAAGATTTTCTTCTGTTATAGTTGATTTCTCTTCAATAAGAATTTTATCTTCAGGAACCCCCTGTGATAACGCGTATTCCTTTGCTATTGCAGAATCAGATTTATAACTGCCCTCACCAAAGCCACCTGTAAGAAGCAAATAATCAGCATAACCGTTTTCATAAAGAAAAATACCATGATTTATTCTTTCGCGATAAACAGGAGAAACCTCACCGTCAGAAATTGCGGCACCTAAGACAACTGCAACATCCGACGGCTGTTTCCCGTCAATTTTTCCGTAATTCCAAATACTGCAAGCCGTAAAAGCTACGTACACAAAAGCAGATATTATAAGCATTGCGCTTATTATTAAGAGTCGTTTTAAGAGTTTCATTATTACTCCACACTGAACATAATTATAATAGCCTTTTCACCCTCAGGCAATGGTAAGGTAAGACCGTTATTCATAAGCTCAGTACCATCCATAGTGAATACATTGTCGGGGTTATCAATATCATAAAGCTTGTATGTAGCATCTGTTCTGAGTCCGTTTAATTTAAGAACATATTTACTGTCTGTAACATCAGCTCTTTTATAAACGAGTGCCATACCACTCTCTGCATCATAAGTTGAGAACTGCATTGCCAGCATTTTATCTTTATCGAAACTACCGAAATCAAGCGGGTAGTATCTTTCGCCCATTTGTGCTCGTTGTTCGTTATAATACTCAAATTCAGGATTCTGATGTGAGAAGAAATCCATAAGCATAAGTGGCATTATAGCAGACCTGCAAGCGTATTCATTTGCCATATAAAGATTTGCACCTGTTATTGGTAACCAAAAAGAAATACCATAAGTATGTGACTGAGTTGCATCAAATAAATCATAATGATAAGAACAGTTATAGTCACTTCTCCAGAAGGCTATACTGCGGTATGCCATTTCAAGGTCAAGTCGTTTACCGCCTGAAGCACAGTTATCTATTATAAGACCATCTACATTTTCTGTAAGATAATCTAAAAACTTATATTCATTTGTAATGTAATGATTTTCACAGATGCCGGTTCTGCCGTCATAATACTCACTGTCTGCCTTCTGCCAATATGAAAGCGGTGCAAAGTTAAAGTCCTGACGGTAAATTGTAACACCATTTTCTTTAAGTGACTTAAGAATATAGTCACAATAATACTTCAACGCCTCTTCATCTGCAAGATTCCACATAACGTTATCTTCACCGTCAAGTGAAATCAACCATTGTTCATTTTCTGAACCAACTGTGTGGAAATGTGTACCCGGGAAAACTCTTTCAGGCTCATACCAGAGAGTATGACCGAGACCTTTTTTCTTTGCATAATCTGAAAGCTCTATTATACCGTTATCGTATCTGTTGGTATCTACAGTCCAATTGCCGACACCGTCGTACCAGCCTTCATTATAGCTGTACCATCCGGCATCCATCCAGAATGCATCTGTATGCTCAAATACCTCTTTATCCAAGCCATTAAGAACTTCAATAATCTCATCTGAGGTTCTTGTTGATGTTGGCCCTGCAACTTCCATTACTGTATATGAGCTTTGTGTCACATTTTTAGGATAAACGCAGTCCATCACCCATTCTCTGAACATATTAAAGCCTTTTAAAGCATTATCTGTTTCATAGAAGCTTATTGAAACAAGTGGCGAACGAACCTCTTCACCGGGAAGAAGGTATGCATTGAAATTCTCTTGCTTTGCAGTAATACTCGTTTTACCATTTTCATTACTGAAAGTTGCCGCCCATTGACCGGTCCAACCGATACCTAAAACTGCACTGAAATCTTCACCATAAACATTAAAATACGGGAGATAAGTTTCAGTTGGTTTACCATCTGCACCACTGAATTTTCTTTCAGAAGATAAATTCTTTTTAATGAGTGAAAAATCACTTGCAGCAGTATCACTACCCATTGAGTAGTAAAGTTCTGCTTTACCTGTATTGAGTGCAGAGTTGATTGCATAAAAATCACTTATAACACCGGAATTTTCTGCACCTGTATTTTTAATATAAACAGTCCATTGGCAAGTAGCATTTTTTGTAAAAAGAGTTGCTTCAACTGTTACCTGGAGACCTTCTTTGTTTTTGAATTTTACACTGTCAACATTACCGTATTTACAAACAGTTCCTGCCGGATTTTCTGTAGGTATTTTCTCCCAATCAGCAGGGTTAAATTCTACTCCGTCAACCTTGAATGTAAACGGATATACTGCATTTTCCCCTGTTAAATTATTTTCATACCACTCTGCACAAAGAGTATTTTCTTCTGCAGAAATTTTCATTTCATCAGCACTTATTACAGGAAATTGAATGTTCTTTTTATACTCGAGCGCCTTTATATTTTCTTCGTTCAGAATAAGTGCACCTCCGCAAGAAACCACAAGATAAACAACTGCAAAAATTGCATTAAAAACCCTTGGCTTCTTAATTGCTTTAGCTACAAAAGCTATTAAAAGAAGAATTGCCGATACAGCAAAAGCTACTGTATATGCATTTATAATTACATTATCATCATTAAATGTATCCTCGTTAATTATAGGATTTATTTTCGCATTAATTCCCCAGAACATTCCGTGGAAAAAGGCATTTCCCGATAAAAATGCAATTAATTTTACAACCCAATTGGAATTTTTGAGCAATGTTTTTACAAGCACAAAAGCAAACCAACCTATAGCAATTCCCGAAAGAATTGTATAAAGCTGTATGTCAAATCCGCTTTGTGCTCCTTCAAATATGTACCACAGAGAATATGCTGAGTAGCACATAAGCCCCAACAAAACTGTTGTCAGGCATATTTCAAAAATCCAATTATCTTTTAATTTTTTCATACCGTTTCACTCCTCATCAATACAGATTTATATTAGCACAATTTAACTGTTGTTTCAAGCACACGATAAATTCTTTATAAAAACAGCCTGTCATTTAAAGCTTTACGGAGCTAAAAAAGACAGACTGTTTTAATATTACTTTCCTAATTCAACTGTTCTTTCATAAGAACGGCTTACTGCATTTATAATATCTGCTCTGAATGATGCGTTTTCAAGTGACAAGACACCTTCTATAGTACTGCCTGAAGGACTGCAGACCGCATCCTTTAATTTACCCGGATGCTCTTTTGTTTCAAGCACCATTTTTGCAGAACCGAATACCGTTTCTGCTGCGTAAAGCAAGGCTTTGTCTCTCGGTAAGCCACATCTTACACCGCCGTCGGCAAGAGCATCTATAAACATAAATATAAATGCCGGACCGCAACCTGAAATTGCACTTGCTGCATCTATTTTTCCTTCATCTATTTTGTCAAGCACTCCGGCATTCTCGAGTACATTAGTAAATTCAGCAAAATCCTCATCTCTAACATATTTGTTTCCTGTGTAAAGAATCATTCCTGCGCCTACCGATGCCGGAATATTCGGCATAATTCTTATAATAGGGTAATTGCCGTCACACATCTCATTCAAATCGCTGAGTGCAACACCTGCTGCCATTGTAACTATTACAAAACGGTCCTGTCTTTTTTTGAATGTTGAAGATAAATCGTAGCATGTTTTTCTTAAAACCTGTGGTTTAACAGCTAAAAATATAAAGTCACACATCTGAACGATTTCTTCTGAAGTTACTGCGTTCATATTATAATTTGATGCAAACGCAGTCACCTTCTGCTCATCTATATCTGAAACAAATACATTTTCTGCACCTACTGCTTTAGAAGCTGCCAGAGCCAAAGCTCCGCCCATATTACCGCAACCTATAAAACCTATTTTTTTATTCATCGAAACACTCCTTACACAAAGCAGACATTTCGTTTTAACGAATTTGTCCGTCGCCCTTAATAATATATTTGTATGTTGTTAATTCACAAAGCCCCATCGGACCTCTTGCGTGAAGCTTCTGAGTCGAAATACCCATTTCACAGCCCAAGCCGAATTCACCGCCGTCAGTAAAACGTGTTGAGACATTCACATAAACGGAAGAGGAATCCACACCTTTTACAAAAACATCTGCATTTTCTTTACTTTCTGTTACAATTGCTTCACTGTGCATTGTTGAGTGAAGTGAAATATGCTCTACTGCTTCATTAACGTCCTTAACCACTCTGACCGCAAGAACATAGTCCAAAAATTCTGTATCAAAATCATTTTCTCCGGCTTTTGTACCGTCAATAATTTCCGAAGCCCTTTCACAAAGACGAAGCTCAACGGGATTTTCTTTTCTGTCTTCAACAAGTCTTTTTTTGACAAGCGGTAAAAATTCTTTTGAAATCTTTTCATTCACAAGCATTACTTCAGCAGCATTGCACACAGAAGGTCTGCTTGTTTTAGCATTTTCAATTATGTTAAGAGCCTTGTCAAAATCAGCATATTCATCAACATAAATATGACAAATACCTGTGCCTGTCTGTATACACGGAACCTTCGCATTTTCTGTTACTGCTTTAATGAGACCGGCACCACCGCGAGGTATAAGTAAATCTACCATACCTACCGCATTCATCAGCTCATTTGCGCTTTGTCTTGTTGTGTCCTGAACAAGATTTATAAAGGTTTCGGGAAGTCCGAGCTCCTTTAAGCCCTTACGCATTGCATTAACAATAGCATTTGCAGATGCAAAAGCTTCTTTTCCTCCGCGCAAAACGCAAACATTACCGCTTTTTAATGCAAGAGCGGCTGCATCAGAAGTAACATTTGGTCTGCTTTCGTAAATAATAGCAGTAACACCCATAGGAACGGTAGTTTTTTCTATAATAATTCCGTTGGGTCTTTCTACGCGATTTAACACCTTTCCTACAGGGTCAGGTAAAGCCACAACCTCTTTTATTCCGTTTGCCATTCCCTGAATCCGTTCTTCTGTAAGTGCCAATCTGTCGAGCATTACATCTGAAACCGTACCTTTGGCACGTTCTAAATCGCTCTTATTAGCCACTAAAATTTCTTCAGAATTTTCTAATAATGCATCTGCCATTTTAAGCAAAGCATTATTTTTTTCTTCTGTTGAAAGTGAAGCCAACTGCGTTTTAACCTTTTTCGCTTCTTGTAAAATTTCGTTTGTTGTTATCATTATTCACACCTGAATTTTATTTTTTTGCTTTAAATTTTGTTCCTATTTTCTTACCGTCAACTATATCATAAAGAACAGAAGGGTTTGAGCCGTTAGCTATAATCATATCTGTTCCCTTACTCATGCAGAGCTTCGCCGCGCCTAACTTAGTAACCATTCCGCCTGTACCGAGTGTTGAGCCCTTGCCTCCGCCCAATGCTTCGATTTCAGGCGTTATTTCTTCTACTACAGATATTAACTCTGCATTGTCCGATTTATGCGGATCAGCAGTATAAAGTCCGTCAATATCTGAAAGAAGCACCAATAAATCTGCTTTCATACTCACCGCAATAATAGCACCTAAGGTATCGTTATCACCAACGGCTATTTCCTGAGTAGAAACAGTATCATTCTCATTTATAACAGGCAATGCACCGAGTTCAAGAAGTCTATTCATTGTATTCTGAATATTGTGGTAACGTTCCTCATCCTCCAGGTCGAGTCCTGTCACAAGAATTTGTGCTACAGTATGGTTGTACTCTGAAAAAAGTTTATCGTAAGCATACATAAGCTCACATTGACCTACCGCTGCCGCAGCTTGCTTTGTGGGCATATCCTGCGGCTTTTCTTTTAAAGAAAGCTTACCTACACCCATACCTATAGCACCTGACGAAACAAGAATCATTTCGTGACCTGCATTTTTCAGATCACTCATAACCTTACAAAGCTCCTCGACGTGCCTTATATTTATATTTCCTGTACTATGTGCTAAAGTCGAAGTTCCGACCTTTACTACTATTCTCATTCTTCGTTTGCCCCATCTTCAGTACCTGCACCGGTACGTTCTTTTAATTTCCCTGCTCTTGAAACTGCTAAATCCTCCATCATCTGTTCACGAACCTTGCCGTCAACATTGAAGAACATAAGGCTAATACCCTTACAGCTTCTGCCTATGGCAGGTGCTAAGGTAAATACTGTCCATATGGCATTCAACATTCCCGGGTCAGTCTGAGGAATAACAACTCCGTGGGAGTTAAGGAGAGGTTCATATTTAATAGCGGCAATTATAAGTCCGCTTAAAATGGATGAAATATTGTTACCTACTAAGGTTATATAACCCATCGCAGCACTCATCATTCCTTCATTACGGATTCCTGTTTTCCACTCAACATAATCGTACATATCACCTGTAAGAGCGGAGTTACAATATCTCTGAACGCTGTTCATAGCACCTGCTAATGTAAGCTCAAATACAATTATTACCAAATTGACAAATGAATTCTCAGTCGGTGAAAAGCCTATTAAATACATCACCAGGTAAACTATACCGCAATAAAGATAGCTTAAAACAGCAAGCTTTTTAAGACCTAACTTTTTAGTAAGCTTTGTTGCAAACGGCAACACAAAATAACTCGGAAGTCCTGTAAAAATACCTGAAATAGCCGCATTTGAAAGCTTACCTGTACAGTTGAGCCAGAAATAGTTAGAAACATTCTGACCTACTGCCTTACCCATACCGAAAAAATTCTTTATGAGTAAAACCCACATCGGTCGGCAGGAAGCAACCTGTTTTACGGACTTAAACACAGATGTACTCTTCATTTCTTCACGCGAAGCAAGCGGAACCCTCTCCTTCAACGTGAAAAATCCATACACTCTGAATATAATCACCATTGCTATAAATACCAACGCACCGCCTAAATAAATACTTCTTGTCGGTATTGTACGCGGTAAATAGTCTACAAAAAACGGAAACAGTGACGGTAACCACACACCTAATAAATCAGCATATGTATCCGTAGCAATAAGCTTGTTTCGTTCATTGACATTCGGTGTTAAATTGTAAAGAATCGCTGTATATGCCGGTGAATAAAATGAATTTGATATTGAACCGACATATTTAATAAAGAAAAACCACACAAAAAGTGCAACCTGAGAAAGTCCCTGCGGTAAAATCCACGGAACCAGATTTGAAAAAATCCAGAATGGTAATGTAAGTACGAAATAAGGTCTTACCCTTCCCCAGCGAGTTCTTGTTCTGTCTAATATAGGACCTGAAATAGCATTATCAAATGTATCGAGAATACTGCAGACAGAATCTGCCAGACTCAGGGTAACAGGGCTTACCCCCTGGAATGTCGTATTGTAAAAGAACATATTGTTTCCTGAAAATGTCTCCCAGTTTTTATCGCCAAAGCCTGAGATTATGTAAGCAGCCATTTCACGGGGACCAAGATATTCCTTTTCCTGCTGACGTCTTTGTTTTTCTACGTCGGCTTCTGTAATTTGCGTATTAGTGGAAACTGTGTTTTCTGCCAAAGTTCTCACCGCCTGAATTTAATATACTTTAATTGTAACATACGTAAGCATTTATTGTAAACAGATATAAACTAAAAATTATTTAATTCTCTTTTTAATTTTGCAACAGGGAGTCCTACAACGTTAAAATAATCTCCGCTTATTTCTTTCACGAGCAAACCGCCCTTTCCCTGAATGCCGTACGCGCCTGCTTTGTCAAAGCATTCATTCGTATTGATATACTCATCAATTTCTTCATCGCTCAAATCATAAAATGTAACCTTTGTTTCCTGACTGAAGGTTTTTTGCTTTTCACCCTTTATGATTGTTACACCTGTAAATACAGAATGTGTCCTTCCGCTTAAGCTTCTAAGCATATTAAATGCATCTTCTCGTGATGCAGGCTTTCCTAATACAGCATCCCCGAGACAAACTATTGTATCTGCAGAAACTATAATCTCTTCTTCAAACTGTTCTTTAACTGCTTTTCCCTTTATTTTTGACAGATATTCTGCTATTTCTCTGCCGACAAGCCCCTCTTTTATTGTTTCATCACAATCACACGGATTTACAATAACATCTTCTGTTATCATTTTTATAAGCTCTTGTCTTCTCGGAGAAGCCGAAGCAAGTATAACTTTCATACAATCCCCACTTTTAAATCAAAAACGTTGGTTTTTTCGTATTTAAACACATTAAATCAAAGAAATATAGTTTTTTAGTGTATTTAATCCCCACTCGCAAGCCATTCTCGGTTCTTCACAACCTTCAAATTCTAAAGTTATGAAGTAATCATACCCTGATTTTTTCACGAGAGAAAGACATTGAAACACAGGCACATTTCCGTGACCGAGAACTGCACCTCTTAAATAATTACCGCCTCTTGTTTCGAAAAAGCCGTCAC
>JAFVWD010000379.1 GCA_017501865.1 Clostridia bacterium
CACCACTGATATCTGCTTTTTCAGAACAAAGCTCGAGAGATGCTCCTTCTGCAAGCTTTCTGTTGAGATTTTCAACAAAATCTGCAGGAAGTCTGTTTTTATCTTTTTCATTAAAGCGAATATAGCCTTTTTTCTTCTGTGCATTATTGATTACAACCTTTGAAACTGCTTCAAAATAATCGGAATCCGGTAAAAACAAAATCTTTTCCACCGCACTTTTGATTGTATCATCAATAATTTTAACCTTAGCACTTAAAACGCCTTGCTTTAAAAGCATTTCTCCTGAAGCCTCCGCCATATTGTCGGCATATTCAGAATTCGCCTTTGCTCTGTTTAAAAGCTTTTCGCATTCAGCTGTAACACGTGCATCTTCTGCTTTAAGATAATCATCCGCTTTCTTTTTTGCGATTGCAATTATCTCACTACTTTGATTCTGAGCGTTTTCGTGAATATCAGCGATAATTTTATCAAGTCCTGACATTAGAACCACTCCTTATACTTTCTTAACTTTAATTTTCAAATTAAGCAACCTGAATGTTGAAGATTGAAAGAAGAGAAATAAGAAGTGCAAGAACTGCGTATGTTTCAACCATAGCAGAAAGAACAACACCGTTTGTGCTCTTTTCAGGATGCTTTGCAGTAATGCCAACACCTGCAGCTGCTGCTTTTGCCTGTGCAATAGCTGAGAAGTAACCAACAATTGCAATAGGAAGTGCTGCTGCTACAAATTGGAGACCTGTTGCAACTGAAAGCTCTGCTGCGCCACCCATAAGACCTGCGCTGTTCATAATAAGAATACCTGTAAGGAAGCCGTAAAGACCCTGTGTACCCGGGAGAATAACAAGAATAAGAACCTTACTGAACTTTGAAGGATCCTCAGAAAGAAGACCGGCACCTGCCTGACCTACTATACCAACACCCTTTGCTGAACCCATACCGGGAAGGAAAACTGCTAATGCAACTGCTACCCAAGCGAAAATTACGCCGAAATTTGTTGTTAAGAAATCCATAATTAAAACTCCTTTATTTTACTTTTTGAATCTGTTTTTAAACGATAATATTGTGTTTTTAATGAGAGCGGTTTAAATTCAATGCCGCCGCCATCATAAAATTTAGCATAGAACTCAACATATTGTAATCTTATAGTATGAACATAAGCACCAATTAAGTTGATAGCGATATTTACTGTATGACCAACAATAGATACGACAATAAACATCAAAAGCTTTACAACCGTATTTGTAGCAATTGTGCCGAGCATATTCATAACCTGTGCAATAATACCTGTTGCAAGTCCCAATGCCAAAAGTCGTGAGTAAGAAAGAACATCACCTAAATAACCGGAAACTAAATTATAAAGACCGTAGAGGCCTTGTCCGATTTTACCGCCTATGCTCTTTGAAGCCCTACCCGCTGTTGCTATAACTAAAACTGCACCTACCGCTAAAATGTAAGGTGAAATTTTACTGAAGCCTTCAGGAACTGTAGTGAAAAGATTAAGGAATATAGGAGCAACACCGATTATAAATACATATGTCGGTATTGTTTCACAAAAAGCATCGAACTTCCGCCCCTGCTTTAAAAGTGAATAACCCTTAGCGCCAACACCTACGAACAAGTGAACTACACCAAAACCGAAGCACCAGACCATAAGATCCATAAGTCGTGCCAACGGATCCATCCAGAGAGCGAGGTTAAGCGGTTCACCGCCTAAAAACTCAACGTTAATAACACTGAACATATCGCCCCACCAGCTACCATACATTGCACCCCAGAACACTGTTGAGATACCGCAATACAGGAACATTTTCAGATTATTCCTCATTGATTCTTCAAACTTATATTTTTTTAATAAGATTGATAAAACAACAACCATCATAAGACCATAACCGGCATCTGAAAGCATCATACCAAAGAAGAAGTAATAGAAAATCGCTGTTATTGATGTCGGGTCTATATCTGTTTTTGACGGAAGTGCAAACATACCTACAATATTCTGAACAGGTTTTGCAAATGCGTTGTTTTCAAGAATTACAGGAACATTTTCATCGTCCTCAGCAACATCCTTGATTTCAACCGAGCAAGCATATTCACTTTCTAACTTTTCTTTAAACTTAACCGCATATTTCTCTGCAGAATAACAGGTAATAACGAAAACAGAATCCGTCATACCAAACATTGAAAGTGCCTGATACTTCTCTTTTCTTAAAAGAAGATAGTCACACAAGAATTTAATATTTTCTCTTTCACCTGCAAATGCTGCAAGCTTTTCTTCAACATCTGAAATATCCTTCTGCAACTGCTCGTTACGAGCCTCAAGCCTTTCATACCTCACCTTAGGCGGATGCTTTGTCGGATCGGTCGGGTAGTTGAAGCCCATTTGTCTCAAATGCTCCTCTACCGCTTTTTCTATTTTTCTTTCTGCAAAAACCGCAATACAAGTTTGTCCCTTTTCTGACGAAACTATGGTAACATCACATGCTTCCGAATCAGGAACCGAGGTTGCTATAGATGTAAGAACATCTTCCCTCGTAAGCTGACCGGGTAATGTACCTAAAAATACTGCTGTAGTCTGAGTACCGCGATAATTTGTCGGTATATCGAGTGTCATCCAGGGTTTTAATATATCCATCGACACATTATTTCTCTGAATCTCAACCCGAGAATCCACAATTTGCTTCTCAAGGTCATTTATCTCAGAACAAACTGAAAGAGCTTCATCGGCTTTTTCACTTTTCAATAATAAATCATCAAGCGAAATTTCCTCGCGCCCTGTCAAAGAGGCAATTAAGCCTTTTTTCTCAGGTGAATATTTATTGATAATTGAAAGTGCTTCGTTCGCATCAGAATAAAAACGATCAAACTGAGATACTGTTGAAGAAAACTCATTGAAAGTAACATCTTCATAATCGGTTTTTATAAGCTGTACAACGCCTTTTCGTTGAAGGTAATCAACTATTGCCTTACTGTCTTGCAACTTACCGATAATTTCCACAGCAGAAATTTTCAGTTTTGCCACAGAGACCACCTCCCTTCAATATATTAGAGCAACTTTAATTGCCCGTGACATTACAGTTTTTTAATTTTTCAAAATAAGCTCTATAACCTCATCAACAGCCTTAGCTTTATTGGCTTTTGAGTTTTCAAGAAGTCTGTCGGATTCTTGTGAGATTTTTTTCTTTGAATCCTCTTTGACGAAAGCAGATCGTTCTTCGATTTGTTCATTAATCGACTGTTCCTTTTTCATCACTTCACTAAGCTTCTCTTCTCGGTTCTTTTCTGCTTGTTTCCTTGCGTCTTCCTCGATTTTTTTTGCTTCAAGTCGTGCATTTTCAACAAGCTCATTGGCTGCCTTTTCAGCATCAAGAACTCTGTTAAGGGATTCGGAAACCATTTATAAACCTCCCATTCTTAAAATTACTATAATATTAACATATTTTCATATTACAGTCAATGTTTTTTGACTATTTTATACAAGTTTTTCTTCACAAAAAGAAAATTCCCGAAAAAACTCTGAAAGTCTCGGGAATTCACTATTTTATTTAAATTTTTTAATCAATTCGGTACGAAC
>JAFVWD010000380.1 GCA_017501865.1 Clostridia bacterium
ATCCTTTCAAAAATGACTACTGTCGAATTATACAATATAGTATAGTTTATTTCAATACGGAAGAGTAAAAATAATGTATAAAAAAGGGAAAAATGGTATTGAAATATATTGTAGAAGTAGTATAATATTAAGGTGCAAATAAACTATATATAGGGGATTTATTTATGCGTAAGTTAAAAGTCGGTATTATTGGCTGTGGCGGTATTGCAAACAGCAAGCATATGTCAGCTCTCAGTAAAATAAATGAGGTTGAAATGGTGGCTTTTTGTGACATCATTTCAGAAAAGGCTGAAAAGGCTGTTAAGGAGTTTGGTGTACCCGGCGCTAAGGCATATGAGGACTATAAAGAGCTTCTCAAGGATGAAAGCATTGACATAGTTCACGTGTGCACACCGAACCGCTCTCACAGCTTTATTACAATAGATGCTCTTGAAAGCGGTAAGCACGTAATGTGTGAAAAGCCCATGGCTAAAACCTACGAGGAAGCGGTAAAAATGTGTGAGGCTGCCGAAAGAACAGGTAAAAAGCTTTCTATAGGTTATCAGAACAGAAACACAGCAGAAAATATTTATGTTAAGGCTTGTGCCGAAAATGGTGAGTTTGGAGATATGTACTATGCAAACGCATATGCAGTAAGAAGACGTGCGGTGCCAACCTGGGGTGTGTTCCTCAATGAATACGAGCAAGGCGGAGGTCCGCTTATTGACATAGGTACTCACGCGCTCGATATGACTCTCTGGATTATGGATAACTACGAGCCTGAAATGGTTGTAGGTCAGACCTTCAGAAAGCTTGCTGACCAAAAAGAGCAGGGTAACGACTGGGGTCCGTGGGATCCTGAAAAATATACAGTTGAAGATTCTGCATTCGGATTTATTAAAATGAAAAACGGTGCAGTTATAAATCTTCAGTCGAGCTGGGCGCTTAATGTTGCAGACCCGAATGAAGCCTGCTACACAATCTGCGGTGACAAGGGCGGTGTGGACACACGCGATGATAAGGTTGTTGTAAACTACATAAAAAATCAACGTCAGGTTATTGAAACACCAAGCTTTGAGTCAGGCGGTGCAGCATTTTTCGAAGGTGTCAAATGTGACAGCCCCAAAGATGTTGAGGCAAGAAAATGGGTTAACTGTATTCTTAATGATTCAGAGGTACCTGTTCCTCCGAGACAGGCTTTGTGCGTAACTAAAATTTTAGAAGGAATTTATGAATCGGCAAAAACGGGTAAGCCTGTTTTCTTTGATTGATAATATAAAAATACAGGAGATGTAATTATGAAATTTGCAGTACAGTTATATTCAGTTCGTGACCATATTGAAAACGGTAACGATTTATTAGAAATTCTCGGTAAGGTTAAAGAAATAGGCTTTGACGGTGTTGAATTTGCAGGTTATCAGGACCTTTCTGCAGAGGTTTTGAAAAAAAGATGTGACGAATTGGGCCTGACAGTTGTAGGTTCTCATATGGGACTTGAAGATTTTATGGGCGAAAAGCTTAACGAAACACTTTCTTACCATAAAACACTCGGAACAAAATATGTCGGTGTCGGCGGTGCACCTCACTCAACTTATGAGGAAGCTAAAAACACAGCAGATGTTTTAGGTGCAGCAAACACAGAAGCTGAAAAAATCGGTATGAATACATATTACCACAACCACACAGAAGAATTTGCAGATTTAAAAGACGGTAAAAATGCAATGGATATTATAGGTGAGCAATGTAAGCTTGAGATTGACACCTATTGGAGCTTCTGCGCAGGTGTGAAGAATTCTGATTATTTGCCGAAAATGAAAGATAAGGTTGCTTTAATCCACATAAAAGATGGTAAAAACCATAAGCCTATGGCTTTGGGTGAGGGCGAAAACGATTTGGCTGATGTTGTAAAGGGTGTTAAGGAAATCGGTCTTGAATGGGTTATTTTAGAAAATGATGACCCTGTACCGACAGGTCTTGAGGATATTACACGTAGCTACAAATGGCTTAAAGAAAATTTTTAAGGAGTTATTAATATGAAATTAGGTGTACTTACAAATCTTTTGGGAAACGTTTCTTTAGAAGAAGCATTAAAATATTTTTCTTCATTAGGTCTTGAAATGGTAGAAATCGGTTGCGGTGGTTACCCCGGTAATGCCCATGCTAACCCTGACATACTCTTGAATGATGAGAGCGAGTTGGAAAAGTTTAAAGCACTTCTTAAAAAATACAATATGGAAATAAGTGCTTTGAGCTGTCACGGTAACCCTGTGCATCCAAATAAAGAGATAGCAAAAAGCTTTGATGAGGATATGAGAAAAACTGTTCTTCTTGCAGAAAAATTAGGTGTTCATCAAATCAATACTTTTTCGGGATGTCCGGGTGACTGTGAAACTGCAAAATATCCCAACTGGGTTACTTGTCCGTGGCCGAATGATTTCGGTGAAATCCTCGAATGGCAATGGAACGAGGTTCTTATTCCGTATTGGAAGGAATTTGTTAAATTCAGTACTGCTCACGGTGTAGATAAAATTGCACTCGAGCTTCACCCCGGCTTCTGTGTTTATAACACAGAGATTCTTTTGAAGCTTCGTAATGCAGTTGGTAAAGAAATTGGTGCTAACCTTGACCTTTCGCACCTTATCTGGCAGGGTATGGAGCCTATTCCGGTTATTCGTGCATTGGGTGATGCCATATTCCACTTCCACGCAAAGGATACAAGAATTGACAAGGTTAATACTGCAGTAAACGGTGTGCTCGATACAAAATCTTATGCAGATGAAATAAATCGCTCCTGGATTTTCCGTTCCGTTGGTTACGGTAACGATGAATTATTTTGGAAGGATGTTATGAGTAATCTTCGTATGGTGGGCTACGATTACGCAATTTCAATCGAACACGAGGATTCCTTAATGAGTCAGAACGAAGGTCTTGAAAAAGCTGTTGCTCTTCTTAAAAAATGTATAATAAAAGAAGATCTCAAAGATGCTTGGTGGATTTAAAGGCAAAAGAAAAAAGTTATATTGGTGATAGTTTATGGAAAAAGTTAATGTTGCAGTAGTAGGTTACGGCGGAATGGGAAAATATCATGCGGACCGTATCCAGAAATTTTCTGATTTTAATCTTTCGGGTATTTATGATATTAAAGAAGAAAGATGTGAGGTTGCACGCGAAAACGGTGCAAATGTGTACGACAGCTTTGAAGCAGTATTAGCAGATGAAAAGGTTGAGCTTATTGTTTGTGCTACATATAATGATTGCCACAAGGATATTGCTATTCGTGCTATGAAGGCAGGAAAAAATGTTATTTCTGAAAAACCTGTTACACTTTGTTCAGAAGATTTAAGTGAGATAATTAAGGCTTCAGAAGAAACCGGAATGCTCTTTACAGTGCATCAGAACAGACGTTGGGATAACGACTACAGAACAATTAAAAACTTAATTGAGAAAAATGAGTTGGGTCCTGTGTTCTCTATTGATTCAAGAGTTTACGGTTCACGCGGAATTCCGGGTGATTGGCGCCAGGAAAAGGTGCACGGCGGCGGAATGGTTTTTGACTGGGGTGTACATCTTCTTGACCAGATTCTTATGATGAATGAGGGCAAGACAATAGAATCTGTTTATGCTACTGTAACAAACATAACAAATGACGAGGTTGATGACGGATTCAGAGCACTCATTAAATTCAGAAACGGTCCTGAGTGTGTTGTTGAAGTTCTTACAAATAATTTCATTGAGGCTCCGCGTTGGTATGTCTGCGGTGAAAACGGAACAGCTATTATATCTGACTGGGATTTGAACGGTAAAATAGTAAAAATCAAAGATTGGGAAAAATTAGATGCTGTACCGATTCAGGCAGGTGCAGGTATAACAAAAACAATGGCGCCGAGAACAGATGAAACAATTAAGGAATTCCCGCTTGAAAAAATTGAAGTAAATTGGGAAGATTATTATAGTAATATATACGATTGTTTGAGAAATGGTGCAAAACCGCTTATCACACTCGAACAACAAGTACGTCTTATGAAGCTTATGGAAGCTATTTTTGAATCAGCTGAAAAGAATGAAGTAATAAGCTTCGAGTAAAAAATACATTAACATTTGAACGGAGTTTTCGCTATGGCAGTTTTTAAACCATTCAGAGCATTACGTCCTACCTCAGAATACGCATCCCGCGTGGCAGCTTTGCCGTATGATGTTATGAACAGTGAAGAGGCAAGGGAAATGGTAAAAGAAAATCCTTACTCATTTCTTCACGTTGACAAAGCCGAAATTGACTTGAATGCGGGTGTAGATATTTATTCAGATGAGGTTTATGAAAAGGCAAAGTCAAATTTAATGAATCTTGAAAAAGATGGTATTTTAAAACAGGATGAAAAGAATTGTTTTTATATTTACCGTCAGATTATGTGTGGCAGAGAACAGACCGGGCTTGTTGGCTGTGCTTCTATTGATGATTATATCAACAATGAAATAAAAAAACACGAATTAACACGTGCAGACAAAGAAGCAGACAGAATTCGCCACGTTGACACCTGCGATGCAAACACAGGTCCTATATTTCTTTGTTATAAGGATAACGAAAGAATTGACGAGATTATTAATGACTTTAAAAACCACAATCAGCCTGTATACGATTTTACTACAGATGATGGTGTGTCAAATACTGTCTGGGTAATTTCAGATGCTGCTATAATTGATGAACTTTCAGCACTTCTTGAGTCAGTTGGTTCATTTTACATTGCTGACGGTCATCACCGCTGTGCTTCTGCAGTAAATGTCGGAAAAAAACGTCGTGAGCAAAATCCGGATTTTGACGGTACAGAAGAATTCAATTTCTTCCTGGCAGTTCTTTTCCCGAAAAACACACTCTCTATTATGGATTACAACAGAGTTGTGAAGGATTTAAACGGAAACACTGAAAGTGAATTTATTGATAAAATCAAAGAAAAATTCTTTGTGAGTATCAGTGAAAACGAGGCTCCGTATAAGCCGGTGGAAAAGCATACCTTTGGTATGTATCTTAAAAATCAGTGGTACATTTTAAAAGCGAAGCCGGGAACATTTAATGAAAATGACCCTGTAGAAAGACTTGATGTTGCTATTTTACAGAATAATCTTTTAACTCCTGTTCTTGCCATTGGTGATCCGCGAACAGATAAAAGAATTGATTTTATAGGCGGAATCAGGGGCTTGAAAGAGCTGGAAAGACGTGTAAGTGAAGATATGACTGTGGCATTTTCAATGTACCCTACAACACTTGACGATTTGATGGATATTGCAGATGCGGATAAAATAATGCCGCCTAAGTCTACCTGGTTTGAGCCAAAGCTTTTAAGCGGATTATTTATTCATAAATTAAATTGATTTTCGGGTGATAAAATGTTTAAAATAGGTTGCCATTTATCGAGCTCAGGTGGTTACCTCGCAATGGGTAAGGAAGCGAAAAGAATTGGAGCGAATACATTTCAGTTTTTTACACGCAATCCTCGCGGAGGCGCTGCAAAGCCGCTCGATTTAGATGATATTAAGGCTTTCGAGCAATACAGAAAAGAAAACGGAATAATATCTGTGTTAGCACACGCACCCTACACTATGAATGCTTGTGCAAAGGATGCAGGACTTCGTGAGTTTGCCAAAAATACTATGATAGATGATATTATGCGCCTTGAAAATATTGAGGGTGCTATGTACAATTTTCACCCGGGCAGTCACGTTAGTCAGGGGGTTGACGTTGGTATTGAATTCATTTCGTCTATGTTAAACGAAGTTATTACTGAGAATCAGAAAACCTTAATACTCCTTGAAACAATGGCAGGCAAGGGCAGTGAAGTCGGCAGAAGCTTTGAAGAGCTAAGGGCTATTATAGATAAGATTGCTATTTCAGACAAATTAGGTGTTTGTCTTGATACTTGTCACATTTATGACGGTGGGTATAATATTGTTGATAATTTAGATGATGTTCTGAATGAGTTCGACGAGATTATAGGTCTGGACAGACTTAAGGCGATACATCTTAATGACAGTAAAAATCCCTTTGCTTCTCACAAGGACAGACACGAAAAAATAGGTGAGGGTAGTTTAGGTATTGATGCTATTGCACGCATTATAAATCACCCGAAGCTTAAAGAGTTGCCGTTCTTTTTAGAGACACCTAATGATATTGACGGCTATGAACAGGAAATAAGCCTTTTAAAAAGTCTTTATAAATGTTAACAAAGAATAAAGAGAAACGAAATTTATTGCAAATATTAAATATGTGTGATATTATAATGGTTGTAATCTGTCGAAACGCAGTTGCGTTTCGCAAAAGCCGATTCTATCGGCTTTTTGCAAAATTGTTTTTCACAAATACAATTTTGCATTACAGTCATTGAAAGGATTACAGTCGAATTTTCAAAGAAAATTCG
>JAFVWD010000381.1 GCA_017501865.1 Clostridia bacterium
ATCACAAAACATCTTTAAAAGGAATACACATTTAAATTATATATAACGATTGACTAATTTCATATTTATGTTATAATCTTACGGTACTTTTAGTTTTGAATTGGGTTGTGAAAATTTATGGAATTTAATCCTGAATTAATTGTTATGCTGACTTACAATGATGTTACTGTTGAAAATGCATCTGAAATTTTTAAAAATGCAAAAAATTCAAAAGCAAAATTCTGGGGTTTTAAAGAATCGGGAATACCGCTTAACGAAATGAAATCACTCTTTTCAGAAATGAAACTTTATGAAAAAAACACTGCCTTAGAAGTTGTTGCATATACTGAATCCGAATGTTTAGATGGTGCAAAAATGGCAAAAGAGTGTAAATGTGACATTCTGATGGGAACTTGTTTTTTTGATTCTGTTAATGAGTTTTGTAAAGAAAATAATATTAAGTATATGCCGTTTGTTGGTGATGTTTCAGGCAAACCATCAGTTCTGAACGGCGAAATTTCTGATATTATTGACGAAGCTAAAGAATACATAAAAAAGGGCGTTTACGGTTTCGATTTGTTAGCTTACAGATATACAGGCGATGTGAAAAAACTTATTGAGACATTTTCTCGTGAGATTAATGCTCCCGTTTGCATCGCAGGAAGTGTTGACACTTATGAAAAACTGCAATTTTTAAAGGAACAGCCTATCTGGGCTTTAACAATTGGTAGTGCATTTTTTCAAAATAAATTCGGTGAAGGCTTTGAACAACAAATTAATGAAGTTAATAATTTTTTATATAAAGAAACGGTCAAGAAATAATCTTGACCGTTTAATTTATTATCTTATCTGAGCCTTCGGAATTAAATCATAATCAAACATAACTTCTGAATGATTGTCCCATACGAGTGTTTTTTCAACAACATCACCATTTTCCTTATTGGTAGACTCTTTATAAATTTTTGATACTCTGAAAAATTTTTCTCCTTCTTTTTGAAAATGATGATCCTCTTCAACAATTTTATATGACTCAGGAAATTCCCGTTCACTTCTGAGTTCTGCAAATAAAGTCTCTTCTTCACACCATAAAAGAAGCTGAACATCCTGGTCGGTATTATTTTTAAATTTAAAATCTATATTATTATAACTTACCGAGGTTCCGGCACTGAAAGGAACACGACCGCCTTCGTCGGGTGCCAAAGCATCGGAATGGCTATGAAACTCTGTAACCTCTAAAGGACTATGTAAAACAAGAAGATGAACCGTGTTACCTAAATTACAAAGTCCACCACCTGTACCGGCAACAAGTTTATTTTTTCTTATTACTCTCCCCTCTTTATATCCACGTCTTTTAGATGTTTTTCCGACGGTTTCCCAAAAAGAAAAAACTTCACCCGGATGTATAATAATTCCATTAATTTTTTCACTTGCTAATTTAATATTAATTGCTTTATTATATTGCAATGTAAGGTCAACACCGGGAGCACGCTTAATCATATTTGAACTATGAGAATAAACAAGATTAGGTAATTTCTCCTGCGATTTTTCTTTTGAAAATTTTTCTTCACTCAGATGATTTTTTATATGTCTTTTAACAATTTCTTTTTGCAAGGATATTTTATAACAAGTCGGACTGATATCACAAAACAACTTATCTTTAAACCACAACATTCTCTGTCATCTCCTCTTTTTCAATATCTCCAATCCTGTTCTGAGAACTTTTACTTTTTTTATAAAACTTTAAAATTATTGCTTCTAAGTCACGTCTTTTGCCATAATATGTCTCGGTATCAAGTCTTATAAAATCAACTAAAATACTCGGAATACCGCTTAAGTTTGCACCAAGAATATCTATAAAAATCTGGTCACCAACAAAAACAGCTTCAGATTTTTTTACACCGAGTTTTTTTACTGCTTCAGTATAATTTTTAGGATTAGGCTTGTGAGCATCATAAATATATTCGGAGTCAATGTTTTTAATAAATCTTTGTATTCTTTCTTCGCTATTGTTAGATACCAACAATGTCTTCAAGCCACAGGAATGAATATATTTAAATAAATCATCTACTTCGGGTGTTGAATCATCGCCGTGGTGAACAAGTGTATTGTCAATATCAAAAATAACTGCTTTGTACCCCGATTCAAAAAGTTTTTTATAATCAATAATAAAAACATTCTTAACATAGTTAAAAGGATATAAGAATTTAAAAAACATAAAATACTCCTTGCTTTTTGTTAGATTATAGCACATATATATAACAAAAACAAGTTAATCATTATTATATGAATTTTGTCGTTTTTCAATTTTCAACCAATTAATAAACCCGTATAAATCATTTATAAAAAAAGCTATAAAACAAATCACTACTGAAAA
>JAFVWD010000382.1 GCA_017501865.1 Clostridia bacterium
AAAATGCCCTATTTGTCAAGAAAATACTTGACGAACAGGGCATTAAGTTTTAAAATAATTCTGTTATTTAAGTTATACTACTTTATGGAGATGATATATGTGATAAGAGTTGGTCTTTACGGTTACGGCAATATTGCAAAAGGTGTTGAATGCGCAATAATGCAGAATGATGATATGTGCTTGGCAGGTGTATTTACAAGACGTCCGCCTGAGTCAGTAAAGGTTATGACAGAGGGTGTCGCAGTTTATCATACTGACGATATTTTAAAGCATAAGGATGATATAGATGTTCTCGTTATGTGCGGTGGTAGTGCGACCGATTTACCCGTACAAACTCCTGCAATGGCAGAGCATTTCAATGTGGTTGACAGCTTCGATACTCACAAAAGAATACCTGAGCATTTTGCGAATGTAAACGAAAAAGCAAAAGAAGGCGGCAAGGTTGCCATTATTTCTGTAGGTTGGGATCCGGGTATGTTCTCACTTAACCGACTTTATGACAGCTGTATACTTAAAGATGGCGCAGATTATACATTCTGGGGTAAAGGTGTAAGCCAGGGTCACTCAGATGCTATAAGACGTGTAGAGGGTGTAATTGATGCAAGACAGTACACAGTACCTGTTCCTGAGGCTCTTGATGCCGTAAGAAACGGTTCTCAGCCTGAGCTTACTACAAGACAAAAGCATACAAGAGAATGTTATGTAGTTGTAGAAGATGGTGCTGATAAAGAGCGCATTGAGCACGAAATAGTTACAATGAAAAACTATTTTGATGAATATGATACAACAGTAAATTTCATCTCTATGGAAGAATTGCAAAAAAATCATAGCGGAATTCCGCACGGTGGTTTTGTTATACGCACAGGAAGAACAGGTAAGGATTTAGAACACAAACATATAATTGAGTACAGCCTGAAGCTCGATTCTAACCCTGAGTTTACCTCAAGTGTAATTGCTGCTTACGTAAGAGCTGCTTACCGCCTTAACGCAGAGGGCGAAAGTGGCTGCAAAACAGTATTTGATATTGCACCAAAATATCTTTCAGATAAAACAGATGAGGAATTAAGAGCAGCAATGTTGTAAAACCAAGCACTATCGGTTTGTAGCCGGTAGTGCTTATTATATTTGAAAAGGCTTCTGCATATATTTAAAAGACTTTGTCACTAAATTTTGAATTTTGCAGGGGTGTTTATATGAAAATATTGAGATTAGACAGTCGTGGTACAGATGTAAGCATTTTACAGCTCGCTCTTAACAGAGCGGGTTATTTAAACGAAAACCCTGACGGCATTTTTGGTGTCAGAACACAAAATGCAGTTCTGAGGTTTCAACAAAGTGCAGGTCTTAACCAGGATGGAGTAATCGGAATAAGAAGCTGGAACGCATTATTGCCATATCTTAAAGGTTATGCTGTTCATAAGGTTATAAGAGGCGATACACTCTGGAAATTGTCACAACAGTACAATACAAGTATTAGTGCAATTTCAAGAGCTAACCCGGGAATCAATCCTGACAATCTGCGTATAGGTTCAAGTATATTTATTCCTTTTGCATTTTCTGTAGTTCCGGTAAATGTTCCGTATTCCTATCAGCTTCTTACATTTATATTAGAGGGTCTGGAGGTAAGGTATCCCTTCCTGCGCGGAGGAAGCATAGGTAAAAGTGTTATGGGTAAAGGTTTGCCATATGTCAGAATAGGAAGAGGAGAAAAAGAAGTTTTTTATAATGCCTCGCACCATGCAAATGAATGGCTTACTACACCTGTGCTTTTAAAATTCCTTGAAGAGTATGCAGAAAGCTATTCAACAGGAGAGACTATTTTTAATACAAGTGCAAAAACACTTTATGACAAAGCAAGCTTATATATTGTTCCTATGGTAAACCCTGACGGAGTTGACCTGGTGAACGGTGTTGTACCGAACGGGCAATATCTGATTAAAGCCAGAAGACTTGCAGAGAATTATCCTAATATAGCTTACCCGAACGGCTGGAAAGCAAATATTAACGGAGTAGATTTGAATTTGCAATATCCTGCAAATTGGGAAAGAGCAAAGGAGATAAAATATTCTCAGGGCTTTACAGTTCCCGGACCGAGAGATTTTGTAGGTGTGGCTCCGTTATCGGAGCCGGAAAGCACTGCCGTTTATAATTTTACGCGCAGTAAAGATTTTAAGCTTACACTTTCTTACCATAGTCAGGGAGAAATTATTTATTGGAAATATCTGGATTATGAACCCGAGAATTCTCGCAGAATAGCAGAATATTTCGGTGAAGTAAGTGGTTATGCAGTTGAAGAAACTCCGTATGCTTCAGGATTTGCAGGGTACAAGGACTGGTTTATTGAATCTTATAACAGACCCGGTTACACAATAGAAATAGGAATAGGTATGAGTCCGTTACCACTGTCTCAGTTCCCTGAAATTTATAAGGATAATTTAGGTATACTCGTAGGTGGAATAACAGAAATCTGAAAGGAGCTTTCGGGTTTATGACATAAAAAGGGTGCAGTAAAAACAATTGTTCTTACTGCACCCTTTGTGTGTGGAAAGATTAATATTTGAATGCTTCAATAAGATTTTTAAGAGTATTAGCCTGACCTGCAAGCTCTTCTGCAGCGGCTGCAGATTGTTGTGAGGTTGCTGAGTTGGTCTGAACAATATTAGAAATCTGATCAATTCCTATTGTAATTTCATTGATTGAAAGAGCAGTATTTTTACTCTCTTCTGAAATTTTACCGTTAATCTGGGCAACTGCACCTGCAGAAGCAGCAACATCATTCATCTTAGTTGCAACATCAGAAACAAGTCCTGTACCTTTTTCTATTGCAACAACTGCGTTTTCAATAAGAGCAGTTGTATTCTTTGCAGCCTCTGAGGATTTACCTGCAAGGTTTCTTACTTCGTCAGCAACAACCGCAAAGCCTTTACCTGCTGCACCTGCCCTTGCTGCCTCAACTGCTGCGTTAAGTGCAAGAATGTTTGTCTGGAATGCGATATCTTCAATAGCTTTTGTAATCTTTTTAATTTCCTCTGACAAGTCTGCGATTTCATTCATAGCTTCAACGAGACTATCCATAGAAACAGTAGCATCGCCCATTGCAACCCCGGCTTTGTTTGTTAAGTCGTTAGCATTTGCGGCATCCTCCGCGTTGTTGTTTATTAAGTCTGCAATTGTGCGGATATTGGAAGCTAATTGAGCAATAGAAGAAGCCTGACCTGTTGAGCCCTCTGAAAGATTAGAAGCACCTATAGAAACCTGTTCAGAGCCTGAGGTTACCTGTTCTGCAGCAACATCTATCTGCTCCATTGTAGCCTGAAGGCTTGTTTTAATACTTGCAAGAGAATTATAAATTTTCTCGTAGTCACCAACATACATTTCGCGTTTTTCATCGACATCAACCGTCAAATCACCGTCGGCAACTGCTTCAAGAACGCGTGTAATATCGTAAATAATAGCTCTTAATTCATTGAGCGCTTTGCCTGTTGCATCTGCAAGGAGTCTTGTTTCGTCATTTCTCTTTACTACAGGGGCATCCTGTGAAAAGTCACCTATACCAATGCCGTTAATGATTGCAGTACAAATACTCATAGGACCACCGATTTTCTTGCCGAGTCTGTTAGCTATGTAAAGTGCAAGAAGACCAATCGCAACTACAAATACGAAAACAAGAGCTGAAACAGTAAGAACACTGCTTAAGAAATCTGCGTAAGGTGAAGTTACAGCAATTGACCAGCCGTTTGTATTTGCTATAGGAGCATAAGCTGTGAAGTAAGAGGTTCCGCCGAAATCGTAAGTTTCAGAGCCTGTTTCACCTGAAATCATACGCGCATTGACTTCCATATATGTAGCTATTTCAGATTCTGAAGCATTAGCGGTAACATCACTGCTTTCTTCAGCACCTTCTTCTGCAACAACAGATGTAGCAATAACAGCACCTGTGTTATCAAGAATGTTTGTAATGCCATGTTCACTTGATTTGATTGATTTAACAATATCATCTAAAACAGTAGGTGAAGGAATAAGGTAAATAACACCAGTTATTTCGCTGCCTTCAACACCGTTTGCCCAGACAGGTGCTGCAATAAACATCATTTTTGTACCTGAGGCTGTGTCTGTAGGAGCAGAGATGTAAACCTTACCGCCTAAAGCTGATTTGAAAGATTCTGAAGCACTATAGTCGGTGCCGTCTAAACCAATACCGCTTGTGTCAAGCATATCACCGCCGATTAAACCGTGAGAGGTTGCTTTCTGCGCAATATATGCCTGCTTTTCTTCTGCTGTGTGAGAATCGTCTAAAAGATACGAGTCAGTACCAATAGCCTCTGCAAGGTTTATATAAGACTGTAATTCCCACTTTACACTTTTTGAAGCTTCTGTAACAACCGAAAGTAATTCGCTTGATACAAGCTGCTTTGTTACTACAAAGTTAGATATAATAGAAATCATAGCAATTAAAAGCATACCAACTATTACCATAATGAAGGCAAGTCTTGCCATAATGTAACCGATGCTTCTTTGCTTGTTCTGCTTTTTTTTCTTCATAAAAATTTCCCTCCTGAGCGTTTTGCCAATAAGATATAACTATTTGATAATATCTAACATTAACAATTTAAACATAAAAAATGAAACAAGTCAATCGGTTTTGGTAATCTTCCACAAAATCATCGGAGAACCGTTTAACATTCTCCAAAAGAATTAAAATTTGTGAGATACAATACACGGTGTTGTATAAATTCTTTTTTAGAAATATAAATTGAGAAAAATATAGCTTGTTTTTAGACAATTGTCGAAAAAACTGCAA
>JAFVWD010000383.1 GCA_017501865.1 Clostridia bacterium
AGGGATTGTTATACTTGTGAGAGAAGTGCAATTTTCGAAAGCATACCCACCTATACTCGTTACAGGCAAACCATTATATTCACTTGGAATAACTATTTCACCTGAAGCATCTTCTGAGCAATCTGCCACATAATACGACTCAAGGCCGTAGTTTAATTCAAATGTCAAATCATCAACACTTGCCGCATTTGCTGTAATTGGTGCAGAAGCACATATTCCGACTACAAAAACAAATGCTAAGACAAGACTTAAAACCTTTTTCATTTTAAACTCTCCTTATTATCAATAATTGTAAACAAATTGTTTACAAAAACATTATAGTAAACCAATTATTTACTGTCAAGATTAAAGTAAACATTTTGTTGTATCATATATTCAGAGTTTTCTAAAGGAGATGCAAGAATGGATTACAAAAAGCGCCTTTATGATCTTAGAATTGACAACGACTTAAGACAAGAAGATGTTGCAAACTTTTTGAAAATCACTAAACAAGCTTATGGTATGTATGAAAACGGAAAAAGGAATCTTCCGATTGAGCATCTTGTAAGACTGAGTGATTATTACAATGTATCTACCGATTTTATTTTGAATTTAACAAATATCCCGCAAAGAAATGAAGAGGAAAAAGAGTAAAACCTGACTAAATGATTACATTCATTGAGTCAGGTTTTTTATATGTTCCAAATCTGTTTATTAACTTTTTTCAGCTCTTTTAAAAAAATCAGCTTTCCACCCTGCTTCTTATATATTCTTCAACCTCGGTTTTATCTATTCCGAGTGCAGCACCAAATATTTTTTGGACACAAGATATTTTTTCATTTATTCGCTTTTTTAGATAATTTATGGGGTTCTACAGGAAAAATCCTGTTGAACCCCATTGTTTTTTATTATTCAGAGTTTTTGCAGTCTTTTTATATCAGTTTCTAAGACTGTTAAGCGGTGCAGGAATTCTGCCGCCACGCATAATAAAGTCATAACTGCTTTCGTTGTGAACAGGCATAACCGGGGCAGTTCCAAGAAGTCCGCCCATTTCTATTTCATCACCGACTTTTTTATTTAATGCCGGAATTATTCTTACTGCGGTTGTTTTGCTGTTTATCATTCCTATGGCTGCCTCATCGGCAATAATTGCAGAAATTGTTTCTGCTGTAGTGTCACCGGGAACTGCAATCATATCGAGACCGACAGAGCACACGCATGTCATAGCCTCTAACTTATCTAATGTAAGAACACCCTTTTGTACAGCTTCAATCATTCCCTCATCCTCAGAAACAGGAATAAATGCACCTGAAAGTCCTCCGACAGATGATGAAGCCATAACACCGCCCTTTTTAACTGCATCGTTAAGAAGTGCAAGGGCTGCAGTAGTACCGTGAGTACCGCAGGTCTCGAGTCCCATTTCCTCTAAAATTCTTGCTACTGAGTCACCCACTGCAGGAGTCGGTGCAAGGCTTAAGTCAACTATGCCAAACTCTGCATTAAGTCTTCCCGAAGCTTCTTTTGCAATAAGCTGACCCATTCTTGTAATTTTAAATGCAGTCTTTTTAACTGTTTCTGCCACTACATCAAACGGTGCACCCTTTACACCCTTTAACGCATTGTAAACAACACCCGGACCTGAAACACCTACGTTTATTGCACACTCAGGTTCACCAACACCATGGAAAGCACCTGCCATAAACGGGTTGTCTTCAACTGCATTGCAGAATACTACAAGCTTTGCACAACCGAGACCGTCATTTTCTTTTGTTTTTTCTGCAGTAGCTTTTATTATATTACCCATTAAAGCAACTGCATCCATATTTATACCGGCTTTTGTTGAACCTACATTTACTGAGGAGCAAACAAAATCAGTCTCAGCAAGTGCTGAGGGAATGGAATTTATAAGTCTTCTGTCACCTATTGTAAAGCCTTTTTGTACAAGAGCAGAAAATCCGCCGATGAAGTTTACCCCACACTCTTTTGCGGCATTATCCATAGCTTTTGCAAAAATGGTGTAGTCTTCAGTTTCACTTGCTTCGGCAGCAATTGCCATAGGTGTAACGGAAATTCTTTTGTTTATAATGGGAATTCCCATTTCTTTCTCTATTTCTTCACCTGTTTTTACAAGGTTTTCTGCATACTTTGTGATTTTATCATACATCTTTGTAGCCGCAATCTTAGCATCGGGGTGACCGCAGTTTCTTAAAGAAATACCCATAGTTATAGTGCGTATATCAAGATGCTGATTATCAATCATATTTAAGGTTTCAATTATTTCGTGTTGATTAAGCATTTTTTACACCTCAGATTCTGTGCATAGCATCAAAAATATCTTCTCGTTGAATACGGATGCTTACACCGAGTCTTTCACCCTCTTTGTCGAGAATATCTACAAGTTCTGAAAAACCGACATTTGCTTCCTTTACATCTACTAACATATTCATAGTAAACATATCCTTTAAAATTGTCTGGCTTATATCTAACACATTAACATTTGCCTTTTCAAATGCGACGCATATACCAGCCATAATGCCTACCTTATCTTTACCGATTACTGTAACAATTGCGTTCATAATTTATACCTCTTTTTCAGAATATGCCCTTAGTTTAACACAAAATCTGTAGTTTTACAATATAAAAAACATCATTGATATTTATACCAATGATGTTTTTTCAGTTGTTTTGCTGTACAGAAGTAAATTGTCAACAAAATATAGTTGTGATTTTGATATGGTAAAAATAACATTGGAAAAACTTAAAAAAAGAAAGGGATATTAAATGCTATAGTTTTCAAGATATATTTTATGAATTGACTATATCGCTGTTATTATCTTTCTTTTCTAATAAGGTTTTCCAATTTTTCGGAAAGCCCAAGTGATACAAGTCGATAACCTCATCATATTCTTTTATAAGGTTATCTAATCCAATTAAAAATTGAATGTTCCATTTATTTGCATCAGGATACAAAAATTTGAGAACCAATATGTAATCAAAGATTCTATCTTTTAATTTATAAGGATAATCTTTAGGCGTTGCAGGTATAGTACCAAACTTATTATAATACAATCTTGAATAATGGGCACAATAGTTTCTGATATTAGTGAAGCATAACAACCAACTGCTTGCAATATCATCTGTTGTATTAAACAATTTCTGAGATAAATATTTTTTATCTGCCCTCAGCATATCAGAATAGAAAAACGATAATTCTCCGGTTGAAAATAATTCAATAACAACCCATAATGGAAATTCAGAGTTATATTTATCAATATGATGTTTTACAAAGAACTGTTTTTCGTTATGTTTTATTGCTTCTTTGATATGTTTTTCAAAACGCTCAACATTGTGTTTTTTATTAAAATTGTTTGCGTCTTTATAGCCAAGAGGTCCGTACTTTAAAGAATGATAATTTGATAATTGAGTTCTTAACATTAACTCAATTTCTTCCACTATGCCAAAAACAAGATTACGCAGTTTTCTATCAAACTCATATATTCGATATACATTTTCAAAAGTAGTACCATCCTTATATGTCCCATCTTCTTGCTTGAAAGGCAAAAAATATGCTGTAAGCCTATAAAGTTGATATTTTGTAATATAAATTGTGCTCTTACTTCATTTTTAACAACACAATTTCTACTTTTTATTTTCTCCAACTGCTCTTGAAAAGTACAAGGTTTTTTAACATCCATATAAATGCTCCTAAAAAAACAGCCGCCACTGGGACACATCGTAGAGAGGTGCGGGCGGTCTTATCACTACTATTATATGCATATTTATATCAAAAAGTCAACAACTTTTTGCAAAGTTTTTGGTGCTGAAACAACATTCAAATATCCTGCATTTCACATATAAGTCGCTTTTCCACCCCCATTCCATCACTTCCCCAATCCCATCACTCGCACCAAAAAGCTCATAAACCACCCATAAAAAGTGTAAATTTTCGTTTTAAATTCGGGTGTTTTCAGGGAATTAGTTCTGGATTTTTGAGGGGTATAATAATACTTATTTTGCTTTTCGGCAGGAGTTTGTTCATTGAAATAAATCATTGATTTTGTATGTTTTGTAAGTTTGATAACCATTCGCACCCACTCGGCGTATAAAGATACGCCGAGCGGATGTGAAAATGGCATAATCGCCAAAATCAACAATTTTTATGCTACCCAACCGTAGATTGTTTCAAATATCGAGAGGCTTCCTAAAAGTCTTACAAGTGTGTCAGGAATAACACTTGCTATAAACCATAAATCGGTGAAGCTGCCACCGTCTGAGGTTTCTGCACCTTCGTACTCAAGCATAAATGGTTGTGTGTAAACAATTCCGCCTTCTCCGAAAATTTCTGCGCGCACATAATTGCCTATTAAATCGCTGTGCTCATCAAGATCAATTCTGTTACCTGTTGCAATTGTTTTTCCATCTGCAATCCAACGGATATTTTTTGCATTCAGAGTAATTAATGTAATTGCATCTGCCTCTTCTTCTACTGTAATCGCAGTAACTACAGGAGCATCAACATCCTTCGGAGCTTCATACTTACCCTTAGGGTCTTCTGCCTGAATTGCTTTAAGCTGTTCACCGAGTGCTACTGCAGTCGGGTCTATACTTTCTGTAAGATAATTTGCTATTTCTGTTATTTCTTCAGGATTACCTAAATTTTTACTGCAAGCAAAAAACTCGCCTTTTTTCATACATTCTTTAAGATTTTCAACTGTATTTGAAGGCATAACCATTTCAGTATAGCCTGTGTAAACTGCATCTGTTGAGTGAGCATCACTTGTTGCAATTGCAAATACGTTTCTGCCTGTAGGTGTTACTTTAGTAAGAAGAATATCCCAAAGCTTTCTGTCATAACGTGTTCTTGAGTCACCCTTGCTGTTTATGTCAATTCCTATACATGAATCGTAATTTATGAGAAGATTTGAAAACTTGTCAATGTAATACTTATACATTGTGTCGTTGTAATCATAAGCATCGGCTGTTTCTTCCTCATCACGGGCATTTGTATATTCACCCGGGTGGTTTATAACAGAAAGGCCGCCCATTTCGTGTACATTTTTAATAGGTGTTTCATAGTCACTTGTTCCGCCTAATAAGCCGTGACCATAATCTACAAACCAGCTGTTTACGTGTGCATTATTAAGCGAGCTTGGGTTGTGCTCAATACCGCAAGGTACTCTTAACATACTCTGAAGCTCAATGCCCGCAGGTGTTTTTTGTGTATAATAGTTACCACCTTTTTTGGTAGTAAGAGTGTATGTATTTCCGTTAGCAGCTTCGCCACCCCTTGACTCAAGCGGAACTATGTCGCCTGCTCTGCCTTTGAATAAGTCAATAAATATTTCCATTGCAGGAATAACCTCTTGACGTGTCCAGCCGTAGTCAACAACACCGTGGTCAGTAACTGCCGCAATATCAAAATCATATGCGTACTGTTGCTCAAGCATATCTTTCAAAGTGTCGGTACCGTCACTTGCTGTAGTGTGGTTATGAAGATCTGCTTTGTACTGCTTCCAGGTAATCCAATTTACATCCTCGTACGGATTAACAATTGTGTAATCTACATCACCTGTGTTTTCGGTACCCTCTGCAAAAGCAAGTGTTGAATAGCTTACAGTAAGCATACAAACCACCATTAATATTGCGAGGATTTTTTTTGCCTTTTTCATAATAGTCACTCCTTTAAATTTACAAATATATAAAATCAAAAGATATTTACTTTATTTTACCATTATAAAACAGTTTTTTCAGAAAATCAACGATAATATTGACCGAATTTAAATACCTATATATGTACATTTTAATAAAGCCTTAAACTAAAACAACAAATAAGGATGTAAGCGGGTAACCGTTTACATCCTTATTAATTTATGTTTTCACTTAAAACTCGTCTCTTATAGAGATTTTTTCGAGCGCTTTTTCTCTTGTGATTTTTCCGTTGTTACAATCTATCATAGCTTTAACGTCTTCATCTTTAAGCTTATAGAAATGCCATATAATACCTGCCAAAATAAGGCCTATAGTAGGAACCATTACAAAAATGAACCATATACCATTGAGTGTAAAATCCGATTGTTGAACATTCTGTTCAGCTAAATCTTTAAAGCTTTCGGCATTAACCTCTTTCCAACCGAAGAAGCCAAGAAGAAACATACCGAGTGTACCTGCAAGAGCAGAAGCCATTTTTGTAACAAACGTCTGGATTGCAAAGGTAATGCCTTTTGCGTCTATGCCTGTTTTAAATCTGCCATACTCTGCACAGTCAGGAGTAAACATAAATATCATAATACCCTGAATACCGAGAGGAACAGCACGAAGAAGTGTTAAAAGTATAAATACTATCATATTCTGGTAACCGCAAAGCCAGCTTATAGTACCGAAAATTACTGCTGCCCAGTTACTTATAATAAACACCTTGCGTTTGCCGTATTTTTCAACCAACTTTGGTACGAAAAGTGAAGCAATAAATACAGGAGCACCTGCCACCGCAAGAACGAGAAGGCTGAATCTTTCGTCGTGGAACAAATAATATGATGTAATAATACTCATTGAAATCATAACATTGAATCCGCTTTGGAAGAAGTAACCTGCATAGTAAATGAGCAGATATTTATTTGAGAACAAATACCTGAACATTTTTCTTACAGTAAATTGTTCTTCATCATCAACATTTGTATAACGTTCTTTACCGTTAATACAAACAGGAATCATTGTAGCAAAAGCAACAACGCTTACAATAGCTGCTGCAACACCAAAGCTGAGTCCCACACCCTGACCTGTTATGATTGTAGGTATGATTGTTGCTATACCGCTACCTACACCTGACCAGATGCTCTTGTATGAAATAATTGAAGTTCTTTCATCAAGATTATCTGTCATAACAGTAACCATACCGTGAATCGGCACGTCACAAAGAGTATAAACAGTATCCCACACAAGATAGAAAACGGCAAACCAAAGAAGCTTTACCATTTCATCTGCACCTTTAGGAATCATATATAAAAGTGCTGTTGCAAGCGGAATTACAGGCAAAGAAATTTTAAGCCACGGTAAAAATTTCTGCTTGCTTTTGAATTTAACCTTGTCAAAAATACAACCGAAAACGGCATCATTAATTGCATCCCATATTTTAACTATGAGCATTACAGTGCCTGATTTTACCGGATCAACACCCTGAAATAAAAGGTATGTAGTCAGAAATGATGTAATCATTGTGTAAATCATATTCTGACCTGACAAATAAAGGTAATAGCTTTTTCTTTCCTTGTTAGTTGTTCTCCAGCTTTCAGGTGTATAAGTCAATTTCTTTAAAAGTTCTTTCAAAAAGAGCGCCCCCCTTTTATTTTTATTCAACTGTTTTTCTTGAAACTACCCACGCATTCGGCAAATATCTGCCTGTTGGCATATTTGTTGAGGGTTCGTTAAGAATTTCGCCGTCATACGCAAGAACAGAAGACGAGCCTCCGTCACACGCACCTGCATTTACAGCTCCGTATTCCTCGAGAACATCGGCGCAATCGCCCATTGTTGCACCCAAAGAATACCCTACCTGTCTGCCGTCAACAACAAAAAACATAACTACTCCGTTTTCTGCCTGACCGATTACTGAACGCGGTTGAAGTCCCCAGCCTGAGGAGCCCTCTATAACCTTGTCACCATTTATAATAAGCGCCGGGTGATACTGAAAAGCATCCCTCAAATTGTAATTATCCCAATCTGAAAACTCTCCGACAATAAGGCGGTTGTCTGTGTCGAAGCCAACAGTAATGTACTTAGAAGAATACTCACCCCAATATTCGCCCTGAGCAATGGTCTGCGCGGTAACCACACCGCCCACACTTGTTCCGCCCGGGTCACTGAAGCCTGAGGCATTCATTCCTACAATTGCGTTTTCTTCTTCAAGATAGTCGCATATAAATTCGCCGCGGGAATTTTTATAATCGGTTGCTTCTATATAAACTCTTGAGGGGTCATCAATTAAAACAAGGCGGCCTACATAGTTTGAGGTTGTCACCTTGAGAATAACTATGCCTTGCTCAATATCGTTTACAAGAACCTCGTTACCGTGTGAGTCGGGTTCACCGACGGTAAGATGTTTCTGCCCGAGAATATCTTCTTCCTCTGTTTTGTTTATATCGGTTTTACCTATATCTGTAACATCTACCTGAGCACCCATTATTTCTTCAATAAGCGCTTTGGGGAAGAATGTTGTTGCAAGCCACTTGTGCTGGTCAGTAGTCATTGCAGTTTCAATCCATATATTTCTCCATTTCGTAACAAACGGTATGTTCCCGAAAACCATTACTGCATACATAGAAACAAAAAGTGTCAGAGAAATAATTACTGCTGTTAAGACTTTTATTATTTTGCTTGTGCGCTCTTCTTTTTCGCGTTGTCTTCTTGCTTCAAGAAGACTTACCGAATTATATTTTACAGGTGTTCTCTGAGAACTGTTCCTTGCAGAACCGGAGCTTGTTCTTTGCGCTCTTGCAGACGATGAAGTACTACTCCTGTGCGCAGGTGCTTCACCACGCATTTCGGCTCTTCTCATCTCAGGCGGGGCAGGTCTTTGCCGGGTAGCTTCCGTCCCTGTTCTGTTTGCCCGCTGTGTTCTGGGGGGCTCATTAAAATCTATAGGTCCCTGAGGAGCAACCTTTCTGTTCGTGCTTCTTACATATTCTTCATCGTACTCATTCAGAGTAGCGGAAAAATCATACAAATTTCTCATTCTTCGTGCTTCGAAGGAATTTTCTTTTAAATGCTCTGACTGAAACTCTTCTTCATCGTTAATGCCGACCACAACTACACCACCTTTTTCACAAAAAAATCAATCACGGCTATTGTACCACAATAAATCAAGTTTTGCTATACTATTATTAAATTTTTCATATAATATTTTATTTTGATTAACTAATTTGGAATTTTGTTCTTTTTTTGCATTTTAAAATTGATATTTGTGCAACTGCACTAACAATACAATATGTTTTTTGTGTATCATAACTCTGCTTTTTTCGTTGTAAATAAATAACGTGTTATGCTATAATGTTATGGTATATTTTATTATGAATCAGGAGATGAAACAATGAATCTTAAAGAAAAAGCTACGGGGCTTGTTACCAATGTTAAAACTCATTGGAAAACCCCTGCTAAAGGCAGATATATGCCTTACAAGGAAATTGCCGCTTATTCCGGCGGTGGTATTGGTGCTTATATGATAATAACTATGGGCTCTGCTTGTTTGTTATCTTCAAACAATGTTTTGCTTTCCAGTGCCCTCGGTATTGGTCCGACAGATATGTATAAGATGTACCTTGTCGCAGTTGTTGTAAACATATTCCTTACAGGTATAAGGGCAAACATTATTGACAACACCAGAAACAAAGCAGGTAAATATCGTCCATACATAGTAACAATGGCAATTCCTTCTGCTATTGCTTGTATTTTAACAGTCTGGTTCCCTTATAACAACCTACCTTTGTGGCTCGGTGAAGGTACACTTTTCGGCAGTGATATTGCTTATGTTGCAAAATGCGCAATCATAATGGTTTTAAATCTCATTATCCATTTCTTTTACTATTTCTTCTATGATGCGTATGAAAATCTTATTCACGTGCTTTCTCCAAATTCACAGGAGCGTACAGATGTTGCATCTATAAAGAGTGTCGTTTATTCATTTGCTCCGACAGTTGTTAACCTTTTAACACCAATTATTGCACAACATCTTTTCCATACAAACACAACAGATATTCGTGTTTACAGGTTTTTATACCCGATCCTTACAGTTGGCGGCTTACTTCTTTGTATGATTGTTTACAAGCATACCGAAGAAAAAATTGTTCAGGCGAGAACACACGTCGTTCAGATTAAATTTATTGATGCAATTAAGGCAGTTGCAAAAAACAAATATTTCTGGATTATTTCACTTGCAGGATGGTTAGGTTTCCTTGAAGCCTCCTTCTTAAATATTCTCTCCTGGCTTTACAACTATGCCGGTGCTTGTTCGGGTACAGAGTATGGTATTATTATTACCGTTTATGGTAATGCATCTCTTTGGGGTATGATTCTTGCTCCCTTCTGCATAAGAAAGTGGGGTAAAAAAGCAGTTCTTGTTGCAACAAATATTGCAAATATTATATTTATTCTTATGCTGCTTCCTCTTGTTGAAGATGTTTCTTCGGTTCTTATATGGCTTGTTATGGGTTGTATGTACCTTAATGCACTTATGGGCTCATTCGCACATATACTCAATCCTGCTGTTCAGGCAGATATACGTGATTATCAACAATATAAAACAGGTGAACGAATTGACGGTATGTTTGCAACCGTTTCCACCATCGGCACCGTGTTAAATCTTATTTTCTCTGCTGTTCTCCCTGTAGTTTACAAAAAGAATGGTATTACAGAGGCAAATGCAAAACTTGTTACATCAAACAAGGAAATTCTTGACAGAGTTTTAGGTGACGGTAAAACTGTCGGTGATATCCTTGCTGACCAGCTTGCAAACGGACAAGACAATTACTCCAACCCGTACTCTGCTCTTTATGACCCGACTATTCTCGGTGAACTTCTTCATCTTCTTATCATTCTCTCTGCCATTGGTGCTTTAATGAATGTTATTCCTTACTTCTGGTATGACTTCAATGAAAAGAAGCAAGAATCTGTTATTCGTGTACTTAAAATAAGAGCTATGTTTGAAGACTACGGCAATGGTATTCTTGATGACGAGAAGCTTGTTGAAGGAATTGACATCATTCGTAATTCACAGGAAATGGCTACACAGACACCTAAAGTAATAAACAAAAAAGATTACAAAGGTAAAGATGGTAAAAAGGCGTATAAAGAAGATGTTAAATACAATAACGAAATTGAAATTTCAAAATTCGTTTGTGACGAGCTTAACAAATTCTCTACACCTGCTTACAAATTAGCCTTTGAAGAAAACAACAAGGTTTACTCTGCAGGGCTTAGCAGTCTTTTAAACTTTGATGAAGCTGCTATTAAAGCAGAAATCTTATCTGCAATGGCTATGCCAAAAGCAACAGAAGAAGAAAAAGAAACAAGAAAGCTTGCTCTTGAAATAGCAAGACAAAAAATGTCTTCTTTCAAAGCAATTAAAAAATACTTCAGTAACACAGGCGACCTTGTTGCTCCCGATTTTGAAGTCCTTGAAAAATGCTTTAACGATGAAGATGAGTGCGACGATAAGCTTAAAGCACTTTATCTTGATTTACAAAAAGCTAAAAAAGAAAAGGATGCTTCTAAAAAGTCAAGCATTAAAGCTGAAATTAAATCTGTTCAGAACCAAAAGAATCTTGCTAAAAAAGCAACAAAGGAAGAAACTGACAAGCACGCTTACTTTAACCGTGCCGCAAAGGTTTACTTTGATGCTGAAAAGCTCATTAAACAAAAAGAAAATTACAGTCATCTTGATGAAATTTTCAAAATGTACGATGAAGCAAAAAAACGAGTTGAATTGAACGCATAAATTAATAATAAAACGGGCAGTAAACGAAAATTTCGTTTACTGCCCGCTATTTTTATTTTTAAAACAAACTTTACTTAAACGCCTATTTCTTCAATATTTCTTTCAAGTAAATCCTGCACAGAAACACTCTTGAAATAGTTGTTTAACATATTGTCAACATTCACCCACATTTGTTTTGTGTAACAAATATCTGCCCTGTTACAAAAGCCATCGCCACAGTTTATACATGCAACCGGTGACAAGCTACCTTCGGTCAATGCGAATATTTCGTGTATTGTTATATCAGCAGCATCTCTCGAAAGTCTGTAACCACCTGAGATACCTCTCTGACTTCTCAGAAGCCCACCTCTTACAAGAGCAGCGACTATAGTTTCAAGATATTTCAAAGAAACATCCTGTCGCTTTGAAACCTCTGAGAGAGCAACAAAACCATCACCCTGATTTTGTGCTAAATCTATAAATATTCTTAATGCATATCTGCCTTTTGCGGATACCATCATTATAAACCAAACCTTTCAAACTTTTTGAAACAGGTAATATTTAGGTAATTACATCTCGCTGAAACCTGCTCCGTTAAAGAAGTAGTAGAGTAAATCGCTTATCATTCTGAATATAGTTGTAAGGTAATCTTCAAAATCAAGACCACCTGATGAAGAGCTGCCTGATGAAGACTCACCTGTCAGGATTTCTTCACGAACATCATAGAAATATGCCTTTGCTGCTTCAAACTCTTCTAAATCCACTGCTGTTTTTTCAAGAGCGGCATCGCCACGTGCAATAGCGCCCTCAAGCTTTGTGCGTTCTTCTGCACTGAGGTTGCTTGTATCGTACTCGCGCATTTCATCAAGATCTTTCATAAATCCTTTTGAATTTCTTCCGACATTGAACTGTGGGAATCTGTCAGGATAGCTGAATACACTTGTAAAATTATCATCCACCAAAAGCTCTGAAACAAGCTTCATAATAACATCGTTAGAGCCTGTTCTTTCATGGTTCTGGTTATAGAAATAGAAGGTAGTATCAGGAAGAAGACCTGTGTTTGCATCTACTATATTTCTCGGGTCACTGTGGTCGTGTGAAGGATCTGTACAATTGTTGTGTGTACGTACATAATCCTCAGGAAGTGTTTTATTAACACCTACACTGTATGCGCCCATTGATGTTGAATCGAGGTGAATAACACCGTCCGCATTTACGTCATCCCAAGAATCAATAATTTCATAAAGAGAAACGTTATAGTCAACAATGTCAAAAATCTGAACACCCTGTGCCTTCGCCTCTAAAATATTGGCATCTGAATTCTTCTGTGCCTCGTAGAACCAATCTGTCTGCTCACGTATAACTGCCATTGAGTCATCCATTAAGTACATTTCACGGCAAGGCTCATAATTTCCTGACGGAACCAAGCCCCACATAAGAGTTGAATACTTCATATAATCGTTCACGAGGTCAAATGCCACTGTATCAAGAATAGCATTCAAGTCTGCATTTGGCATAAGACGAAGAACTATGTTTACAAGATATCCTGCAAATTCACCTACGCCCATAAGTGCAGGCATCATTTCGCTGTAAAGCTCTATATTATCATCAAGAAGTCCGTACTGATAAATTTCACCGACTAAAAGAGAACCGTCAAGGGCAGGAATAACATAAACTATTCTTTTAATATCTTCGCTGTATGCTCTGCCGTTGTCTTTGTAAAGCTGCATTACTGCGTTCATAAGAGAACCGCCCTGGCTTATAGGTGCTAAATTAACCTTATCTGAGCCTGAATCCTCTTTTACAAACTGAATGAAATCGTAAAGCTCCTGTGCAGTTTCTTTCATATTACCTAAAGAAGCATATGAGAAAACATAAAGATTTTCTTCGCCTGCTAAGTCAATATACTTATTAAGCGGGAGCTGATCAAGAATATATTCCTGGTCATATGTACTCAGATTTTTAAATGATGTGTTATACTTTGTTGCTCTTATATCATTAATAAAATGACCGTTTTCGTCACATTTTAATTTACCCATAAGAGTTTCACCCAGAACAGATGACAATGCTTTTGCAGCCTGTGCATCCTTATCCTCCTGGGAAATGAGCAATTTGCTTATAGGTATAAGTGCTTCTGTAAGTGCAAGACCTGCAACCTCAGCTGTTGAATCCATAAAAAACGGTGCTTCAAGAGAAGTTTCCTTACCGTTTTCATAGTATTTTGTTTCGCTTTGGAAAATACCCGGAATAACAATACTCGGTATGCAATCTTCCTTATTAAATGCGCTTGCAGCAACTGCAAATGTTGTGCAAAGCATAACTATTGACATAACAAATGACAATATTTTAATTTTACTTTTCATACAAATTCTCCTTCTTGAATTATACTTAGGGTATTATAACACATTTTTCCTGATTTTGCAAACTTTTTACAATATTCTTTTCGAAAAAATTTTGTTTTTTATAAAAAAGCACTAATCTATTTCTGTTATATTATACCGCTTCTTCTTAATTTCTCTTGCAATATACTCATAATTCTCATATGTTTTTCTTTTCAACTCTGCTAAATCCCCTTCTTCTATATTAATGCTGATACAATTTCTGCAAAAGCTCCTGCCGAACAAGAGAAAATATATGAGATTTTACTTGCATTGGAAAAATATAAAAATTTATAAAAAATGCCGCCGAATTGCTTTTGTGCAACTCAGCGGTGTTTTTAATTTACCCGATTATTTTACGAACTCATTGTAGATTGCTTCAAGTGTTGCAACATAATCTTCTTCTGCAACACCAACTATTATGTTAAGCTCACTTGAGCCCTGGTCAATCATTCTTATATTTATGTTACTGTCAGCAATTGCCTTAAAGAGTCTGCTCGCAGTACCCTTTGAACCTGCCATACCTCTACCAACAACCGCAACAAGTGCTATGCCGTTATAGATTGTTATATTATCAGGCTTTGTTTTTCTCTGAATTTCAGCAATAATTGTATCTTTTACAGGCAAGAAGTCGTTGTCATTAACAACAACTGACATAGTGTCAATACCTGAAGGGAGATGCTCAAAGCAAATCTTGTGATTTTCAAGAGTCTCAAGAACCTTTCTTCCGAATCCTATTTCAGAATTCATCATATCCTTTTCAATAGCTATAACAGAAAAGCCTTTTTTTCCGGCAATACCTGTTATAACAGTATCTACCTTGTTTGATTCAACAGAAGAAACGATCATTGTACCTGCATCCTCAGGCTTGTTTGTGTTACGTATATTAATCGGAATACCTTTTTCTCTGACAGGGAAAATTGCATCCTCGTGCATAACTGTAGCGCCCATATATGAAAGCTCACGAAGCTCACGGTAAGTAATAGTATTAATTACCTTCGGATTTTTAACACATCTCGGGTCTGCCATAAGCATACCGGAAACATCAGTCCAGTTTTCATAGATATCTGCATTGATTGCTCTTGCAACAATAGAGCCTGTAATATCTGAACCGCCACGTGAGAACGTTTTTATTGTACCGTTAGGCATAACGCCGTAAAATCCCGGAACAACTGCGTGCTCGTGCTTTTTGAGAATATTTGTAAGCTCTTCATTTGTTTTTTCTGTATCAAGCTCACCATTTTCTGTAAAGAATATACCATCCTCAGCATCAATGAAGTCATAACCTAAGAATTTTGCTAAAATCATAGAGTTAAGATATTCACCGCGGGATGCAATATAGTCACGACCTGCGTGATGTACAATTGCATTTTTAATTCTGTCAAATTCAGGCTGTAACCAGAAATCAAGACCTAAATCCCTTATAATTCCGTTATATCTTTCTTCTATTAATTTAAAAGCATCATCTATAGGCTGGTTTTCTTTAACAAGCTTGTAGCAAGAATATAACATATCGGTAACTTTAATATCATCATCAAATCTTTTACCCGGTGCTGAAGCAACAACATATTTTCTTGAAGGCTCAGACTTAATTATACTTGCTACCTTTCTGAACTGGTCGGCATCTGCAAGAGAGCTGCCTCCGAACTTAACTACTTTTACCATATTAATACCCCTTAAAAATAATTTCTCGAACTCCGTACGATATACTACCACTAATTTATTTTATTAGCAACAAAAAAATCGTTTACTCAAAAAAGTTCTAAACTTATGATAAATGTTAACAAATCAAAAAGAAACAACTTGTGCAAAATCACAACATAAACATATCCTTTTTATCTTCAAAAAATCATCTGATGTATTATTTGATGTATTATTTTTAATTCTGCTCTTTAAAATCGGTAAGACTTATGTTATATTTTTATGGCAATGATAATCGTATAGCGCCTTAATATTATATGTTTTCAGAACACAAAGTGTTACAGGGGGTGTATTTTTTGGAAAAAGAAGAATTGATTTTAATTAAAAGACTTCAGGAATTGTCTGACCGCTCTTATAACAGAGGTATTTTCGTTTACTCGGACTTTCTTAATATGTACGAGCAGGATTTACTTTTGTCTGAGGTGAAGGGTGATTTCATTCTTTTCGGCGGAACCGACAGCGCTGAGAGACAGCTTGCCTGCTTCGGGAATGAAAACGAGCTGGGTTATTCACCCACATATCCGATTTCCTGTATTCTTGTTTCTCCTTTAATGCAAAAATTCGCAGACGACCTGACGCACCGTGACTTTCTCGGCTCTGTTATGGGGCTGGGTATAAAAAGAGAAACCCTTGGTGACATAATCATAAAAGAAAATGAGGGTTATATTTTTTGTCTTGATACTGTTGCAGAGTACATTGCAGACAACCTGAAAAAAGTACGGCATACTTCAGTAAAATGCAGTAAAATTAATACTTTACCCGAAAGTGTTAACCCTGAGTATACCGAAAAAATAATAGTAGTAGCCTCGCAAAGGCTCGATGCTGTCATAGGTGCAGTTTACAATATATCACGAAACGAAAGCAACTCACTCTTCACTTCAAAGCGTGTTTTTATAAATAATAAGCTGACCGAAAATAACTCTCACAAAATAAAAGACGGTGATATAATATCTGTCAGAGGCTTTGGCAGATTTAAATGGTGTGGCATGTTGCAAGAAACAAGAAAAGGAAAATTACGTGCTAAAGTCGAAGTATTTTAAAAGAAGAAATATAAAAAATGCAGAATGCATAAAAATAAAAAACATATACTCAGATATACTTAAACTGCCCCGATTTGTGCGGATAACACAATCGGGGCAGCTTAAATTTATAGCCTGTTTATTAAATTTTAATGTGCATCAAAATATGCAGTTCCGTTTTTCATATCAATACCCTTAGCATCCATCATTTCAGACACGGTTACTAACTGATAGCCGTTTTTAATAAGCCACGGAATTATAATCTCTGTAGCAGATGCAGTTGCATCGTACAAATCGTGCATCAGAACTATTGACCCATCGCTTACATTATTTTTAATATTTGAAACAATTTTTGAAGAATTTCTGTTTTCCCAGTCACGTGTGTCTACAGACCACATTA
>JAFVWD010000042.1 GCA_017501865.1 Clostridia bacterium
AAATTTCAACAATTGTAGCAGAAAGCTCTTCAACACTGCTTGCCTGCTCTGTAGCACCCTGAGAAAGAGCCTGTGCGCCGCTTGCAACCTGATCTGCTCCGTTTGCTACCTGTTCTGAGCCCTGGTAAATCTGATACATTGCATCGGTTAAGTCAACAACGATTGTTTCAAGTGATGAAAGGAGTGGTTTGAAGCCACCAACATAAGCATCCGGATGCTCTGACTCAACATTGAGGTTACCCTGTGCAATTTCTGATAAGATATTACCTTGGTCTGTAACAATAGTTTTAAGGTTTTCGGTGATTTTATTAGTAGCCTCGTAAACCATACCTGTTTCGTCTTTTGATTTTACAACAGGAACTTCTGAATCAATATCACCTTCTGCAAGCTTCTCAAGTCTTTCAGCACAAGTCTTAAGAGGATTTGCAATAAGTCTTGAAAGAACAATACCGTAAACAATAGCAATTACACCAACGAAAAGAATGCAACCATACATAAAGTATTCGGTAACATTTGTACGTAATGTAGCATGCTGAGAACCGTAAGTTGCTGCTTGTTGCTTAATATTAATCATCTCAAAAACACCATCATAAAGAGGGTCATATATAGGGTCAACCTTCTCAACCAACATAGCCTGAATTTCTGCGGTTTCAACCTGACCTATCTGAGCAATAATTTCATCAAGCACTGCACAATACTGACCATACAAGGTCATAATTTCGTTATACTTTTCAACCTCATTTACAAATTCATCTTCGCCTATCTGGTTAGACTCAAGCATTAACGACTTTAACTCTTTCATATAAGCTTCAAAATCAGCTTTGTAAACATCAACTTCTGCGAGAGCCTCCTCACGAAGCTCTGCATCTTCAAAAGATATACCGTCGTGGAAATATTCATCTATAAGACAAAATGATGCCAAAGCCTCACCGGCAATACCCTGTGAAAATGCATCATTATTCAAAAGGTCTGAATATGTAACGTCAATAGTACCCATAGCAGAACCAACTAACGCTGAAACGATTAATAATAGAACTGTTATAACAATAAATGATGAAAGAATTTTTGTTCTGATTGACATTTTGTTAATTGCTTTCATTTTATAAACTCCTTATTTATTAGCTTTATATGAAGTTAATTATCTACATTAATACTTATCATCATAAGTAGCATCAAAATCGACTTCAAGTGTAGATGACAAATCTATATTCTTTTGAAACTCATCCTGAATAATGTTTTCAACATTCTTAAGCTTAAAGTTGCCAATAACCTGCTTGAGCATTTGTGCCTGACCTGAAAGTTCCTGTGAAGCCGAGGCACTTTCTTCACTTGTTGCAGAGTTTGTCTGAACAACTGCAGAAATTTGCTCAATACCACCCTTAAGCTGAGTAACTGCTGTTGCCTGCTCTTCTGAAGCAGTAGCAATCTCATCAATTTTTGCTGATACTGAATTAACCTTCTCAACTACTTCTAAGAGTGAGTTAGCTGTTTCGTCTGCAATTTTTGTACCGTTTGCAATAGCATTTATAGCACTTTCAATAAGAACTGTTGTGCTCTTTGCTGCTTCTGCAGATTTACCTGCAAGGTT
>JAFVWD010000043.1 GCA_017501865.1 Clostridia bacterium
CGCACCTAAAATTGCAAAGATTTTGGTGCAGTAAGGTGTTTCTTTGGCGCAGTCATACTGACGTATAACAAGACAAAAAACGGCTTAATGTGCCGAAAGATTTAAATTTTAGGCGTACGGGGTTCGACTCCCGTCACCTTAGAGGAGTATTGATATGGCAGATAAAATTTTTGATTATATAATTCACGGCGGTGATTATAACCCGGACCAATGGCTTCATATGCCTGAAATTATTGATGAAGATATGCGTCTTATGAAGCTTGCTCATGTAAACAGCGCTACGGTAAGTATTTTTTCCTGGGCAATGCTTGAGCCTGAAGAAGGGGTTTATAACTTCGGGTGGTTAGATGATTTATTAGATAAATTACATAAAAACGGTAAGGATGTTATTTTAGCGACACCATCTGGTGCAAGACCAAATTGGCTTGCTCAAAAATATCCTGAGGTTTTAAGAGTGGAAGAAAGCGGAATTCGGAATGAATACGGAGTAAGACATAACCACTGCCTCACTTCACCTGTTTACAGAGAAAAGGTAAGAAATATAAATACATTGCTCGCAGAGCGATATAAAAATCATCCGGCAGTTAAAATGTGGCATATTTCGAATGAATATTGCGGTGAATGTCATTGTGATTTGTGTCAGGAGGCATTCAGGGAATGGCTCAAAAAGGAATATGATAACGATTTGGAAAAGCTTAATTTTCAATGGTGGAACGGTTTCTGGAGCCACCAGATTACCGACTGGTCTCAAATAAATTCACCCAAATTCAGAGGAGAAAATCACGTACCGGCTATGAAGCTTGCGTGGCGCCGTTTTGTAACAGACAGCACAATTTCATTTTTTGAGAATGAAATCGCTCCTTTGAGAAAAATCACACCGGATATTACTGTTACTACAAACTTTATGAGGCTGTATGATGGTATAAATTACCAGAAATTTGCTAAAAATCTCGATATTTTATCGTGGGATAACTACCCTGCGTGGGACAGAGGTTTTAATGAAAAAGAGGCCTGCAGTGTTGCATTTGTGCACGATGCCTTCAGAACTATGGGCGGAGGTAAGCCGTTTTTTATGATGGAAAGCACACCTTCACTTGTGAATTGGCATCCTGTAAATAAGCTACCCGTACCTCGACGTCAGGAGCTTTCTTCAATTCAGGCAGTAGCACACGGGGCAGACAGTGTTCAGTATTTTCAATGGCGTAAAAGCCGTGGCGGACACGAAAAATATCACGGTGCTGTAGTAGACCATTGCGGACACGAAAATACAAGGGTATTTAAAGAGGTTGCTCATTTAGGTGAGGTTTTAGAAAAGCTTTCAGCTGTTGTCGGCGGAAGAAGCGCCAGTAAGGTTGCAGTTATTGCCGATTGGGAAGAGTCCTGGGCAACACAGTATTTCTGTGGCTTCAACAACGAGCATCGGGAATATTTCGAGGAATGTACAAAATGGTACAAGCCATTCTGGAAAAACGGAATTTCTGTTGATGTTATTGCGATGGATGATGATTATACAAAATATGATTTGGTTATAGCACCATTCCTTTATATGCTCAGAGACGGTACTATTGAGAGAATTGAGAGCTATGTTAAAAACGGCGGTAATTTTGTGACAACCTATCTTTCCTGTATGGTAGATAAAGATGACCTTTGCTATCTTGGCGGATTTCCTGCGGAAAATCTTAAAAATGTGTTTGGCATATGGGCAGAAGAAACAGATTCATTACCGGAAGGAATGAAAAATGTAGCTTCATACAATGGTAAAAATTATGATGTAATTCACGTTTGTGACATAATTCATTCTCAGGGAGCAAAAGCTTTAGGAAAATATGAAACAGATTTTTATAAGGGGTTGCCTGCAGTTACCGTAAATAATTACGAAAAGGGCAGGGCATACTATGTAGCCTTCAGAAACGATGAGGATTTTACCGAAGATTTCTGTAAAGATTTAATTGAAAAGCTTTCGCTTGTAAGCGATGCGGAAATTGAGTCAGAAGACGGTATAAGCATAAGAAAACGAGGCGAGCTTGTTTTTGTAATGAATTTTGCAGATGAAGCTAAAAAAGCAAGGCTGCACAGAGAGTTTGTAAACGTAGTAACGGGAGAACCCGTAAAGGGCGAGGTTACTCTTGATGTTTGCGGATATCTTATACTGAAGTGAAAACATAGCTCAATTTGATAAATAAATTCATAAATGCCGTGTAAAAAGTTTTTTATTGTGCAAAATCCCGATTGAAAGAAGTAAGGCAAAGGTGTATAATTACTGTGGTCTCAAGGCAAGAGGTGTTTTGCCTGAAAAATTTTAAGAGGTGTTTTATGAAGAAGAACAGTAATTTAATGGACAGAGTAGTTTTCTTGAATGAAGTATTTGTTATATGGCAATTGTTTTTTGTAGTAACAAGTATAGTTTTCAACTTAGTTCTTGACGATTCTGCAGTTTTTGTAATGTTGCTTGTTCACACAGTATTTTATATTGTGTATAACGTCTCAACAAGTACTCTTGCCGAAAGTAAATATATTTCAAAAGAATATCAGAATGTTACTGAAAAGGTTTCAGGCTGGCGTCATATCAAGAGAATGTCGGTTTTATATAAAAACGCAAGCGAAAAGACAGACAAGTTAACAACAACATTTATAAAGCAGAAGGTAATCAAGCTTGCAGCATGGTTTGTAAATTTATTTTCTGTTTTATATATGGTAGAATTCAGTTATTAAAAAAATGCGGCTCAGGGAATTGTTTTCCTGACCGCTTTTATTTAAATTGGCAATAGCCGTTATTTGGTGTAATCTTAAAAATCTGCATAAAAGGATTTGTTAAAATGAGTGTAATTAAACGCATATTGATTTCTTTTTTATCAGTATTTCTTGTATTGTTTGCGGTTTTGTTGGTGATTTTTATTACAGCAGTAACTTCTAACATAAATGTTATTGAAGAAAATATTAAATTTCAGGAAGAGCATTTAGAATATCTTCAGAATGATTATTATAAAAGCTATACCCCGAAAAAAGAGAGCGAAATCGCTTCTTTTAATTTAGAAAAGGCTGTTAAAGACGCGGTTAAAATTAATGAAATAGCGGTACTTGGTACTCACAACAGCTACCAGACACTCGCAACTGAGCAAACACGTTTTTTAATGAATATAATTGATACAATCACCTTAAAAAAGCTCGGGTTAAATACATTTGACTTCAAAATGGATACTCTGACAGAGCAGCTTGAAATGGGCATAAGAAATGTGGAAATTGATATTGAAACACTTGACAAGAACGAGAAAATCGAGTTTAAGGTGACACACAATTCTTTCATAGATAATGCTTCAAGTGCTTACGACTTTGAAAAAGCAATGCAGGAGATTAAATTATGGTCGGACAATAACCCCGGGCATATACCTGTTTTTATAATAATCGAGCCCAAGAGCTTTGTTATAGAAGTCAACGGTATGAAAAAATTCTCACTTGAGTATGCCGGGGAGTTGGAAAAGGTACTTGTTGATACCTTGGGCGATTCGCTTTTAACACCGGCAGATATGCTGAGAGATTATTCATCCTTTAAAGAAATGCGGGAAAATGACGATTGGCTTACTCTTGAAGAGACTCAGGGGAAAATAATGGTGTTGCTTCACGACTGTGATGTTACTGAAAGCTATATAGCACTTGACGAAAGTGTAAAAACCCAAAAGATGTTTCCGATGCTCAGATATGATGACAGAAACGAAACATATACCTCATTTATTTTAGAAAACGACCCGTGGAATGCAGAGAGTCGCAAAGCGGAAAGTATAGATGAATGTAATCTTATAGTAAGAACACGTGCTGACAAATATCCTGATTACAGCGCTGAAAGATATGAGGTTACAGAAAATTGCGGTTCACAGCTTATAACAACCGATTTCCCTGAAAAAACAGAGGGCGGAGAAGAGCATTTTTATTCATTTGACGGTAAGAAAATCAAGCTTTTGAAATAACTGATAAATTATACGGGGTTGAAAAAACGTTGTCCTCAATAAAAGATACGGTTCAGCTGAAGAATTACATAAAACAATTTTATAGCAAAAGAAAAATTTGTCCTATGCAACGTGTATAGGGCAAATTTATTTTTTTACATAATATTGCAATTACAGACAGAAGAATTTGCCGAAAATAAAAATTTTAAAGGAATAAGTGTTTTTCAGCTACATTTTTATTATTTGAAATTGACATTACATAGTATTTGTTGTAATCTAAAAATACAGTTAAAAGTTTGGAGGCGGTATTTATGAAAATTACATTTATGGGTGCAGGAAGCTCAGTTTTCGCAAGAAATGTTTTAGGTGATTGTATGTGCTCTGAAGCACTCAGAGACAGCGTTTTTGCACTTTATGACATTGATGGTGAAAGACTTGAGCAAAGCCGTACCATACTCGAGGCAATCCGCAAAACAAAAGGCGGTTACGGAAAAATTGAATGTTATCTTGGTGTAGAAAACAGAAAAGATGCATTGCGCGGAGCAAGCTTTGTAATAAATGCAATTCAGGTTGGTTTTTATGACCCGTGTACTATTATAGATTTCGAGGTTCCGAAAAAATACGGCCTTCGTCAGACTATAGGCGATACCTTAGGAATCGGCGGAATTATGAGAGGTCTCCGCACAATTCCCGTTATGGCAGATTTTGCGCGTGATATGGAAGAGGTTTGTCCTGATGCATGGTTTTTGAACTACACTAATCCTATGGCAATTCTCTCGGGCTATATGCAACGTTATACAGGAGTAAAGACAATAGGACTTTGCCATAGTGTCCAAACCTGCTCTCTCGATTTGTTTAATCAGCTTGGTATGGAAGATAAATTAGAGGGAAGAAGAGAGCTTATTGCAGGTATTAACCATATGGCTTGGCTTCTTGAAATTAAAGACAAGGATAATAACGACCTCTACCCTGAAATTAAGAAGAGAATAGATGCAAAGCTCAACGATCCTGAATTTGACAACAAGGTTCGCCTTGAGTATATTAAAAATTTCGGCTACTATTGTACAGAATCAAGTGAGCATAATGCTGAGTATAATATGTCCTATATAAAGAGCAAGTACCCTGAGCTTATTGAAAAATATAACATTCCACTTGATGAATATCCGAGAAGATGCATAGAGCAGATAGCTAATTGGAAAAAGGATTATCAGGAAATGCTTGAAAAAGGTGTGAAGGAGCATAACCGTTCCAATGAATATGCATCACATATTTTAGAGTCTATTGTTACCAACACACCATATCAGATTGGCGGTAATGTTTTAAATGAAGACAGGCTTATAACAAACCTCCCTAAAGAGGCTTGTGTTGAGGTTCCTTGTCTCGTTAACGGAATGGGTGTTACCCCGTGCTATGTAGGCGCTTTACCTGTTCAGTGTGCAGCTATGAATATGACCAACATAAATGTTCAGCTTCTCACAATAGAAGCGGCAAAAACACTTAAGAAAGAGCATATATATCAGGCTGCAATGCTTGACCCGCACACAGGAAGTGAGTTAGATATTGATACAATCAAAAAGATGGTAGATGATTTAATAGAAGCACATGGCGACTATTTACCGAAATATAACTGATGAAGAAATCCCGCGAATTGCTTTTTACAGCAATTTGCGGGAAAGCTTTTTAAAGAGAAATCTGTGTTTTCGCGATTTTAATATCAGTTTTTTCTGTAACCTCAAAAGAGAAATCACCCTTGTACCTTTTAACAATGTCTTTAATAATTTTAATGCCGTTTCCGCGCTCGGGGGAGCGGTATGTTTTTTTGTTGAGACAAGGATTTTCACAGTTAATTAACAATTTTTCTTCATCGCTTTTAATATACAGATTCACTATTCTCTGAGTGGCTTCATCATCAATTTCCGAAACAGCCTCAATGGCATTGTCAAGCAGATTAAAAAGGATTCTTGAAATATCATAGTCAGAGGCTTTGAAAATGTGGTTTTCTTCAATTGTTGTATCAATTTTTATACCAAGCTGACTTGCCTGGTTCTGCTTTATGAAAAGTGCGGTGTTAATAGTTTCGTTGCTGCAAAGCGGAATGCTTGAAATGCTGAGAAGCTCGTTTGTCGTGTCCTTTAAAAGCTCCAGAGCTTTTTCCTTCTGATCAATTTCAATCAAGCCTTGAGCAATAGTAAGAAAATTGAGATAATCGTGCTTGATTTTACGGAAATTCTGCTTTTCCTCCTTAAGAAGTTCAATCTGAGAAAAATCGAGCTC
>JAFVWD010000044.1 GCA_017501865.1 Clostridia bacterium
CCCGAATTGCGGTTTTGATGGCAATACTTGTGCTGTAATGACTACAATTGATAAACAATCAACTGATATTTCAATGGGTGTTGATAAATCACTTGAACTCAAAGAAGGCGAAAATGAACCTTATAACCTTCACGGTGCAGGGGATCAGGGTATGATGTTCGGATATGCTTGTAATGATACTGAAGAGCTTATGCCGCTTCCTATTTCTCTTGCTCATAAGCTTGCACGTCGTCTTACTGATGTCAGAAAAAATGGTACCTTGAATTATCTTCGTCCTGATGGTAAGAGTCAGGTTACTGTTGAATACGATGAGAATGATAATCCTGTCAGAGTTGAAGCTGTTGTTGTTTCTTCTCAGCATGATCCTATTGATATTGAAATTCTTCGTAAGGATATTATAGAGAATGTTATTAAGCCTATAATACCTGAAAAATATCTTGATGCTAATACAAAGTTTTATGTTAATCCTACAGGTAACTTTGTTATAGGTGGTCCTGTTGGTGACAGTGGTCTTACAGGCAGAAAGATTATTGTAGATACATATGGTGGTTACTCACGCCATGGTGGTGGTGCATTCTCAGGTAAGGATCCGACTAAGGTTGACAGAAGTGCTGCATATGCTGCGCGTTATGTTGCTAAAAATGTTGTTACAGCAGGTCTTGCTGATAAGTGTGAGGTTCAGCTTGCTTATGCAATTGGTGTTGCAAAGCCACTTTCTGTTCGTGTGGATACTTTTGGTACAGGTAAGCTTTCAGATGCTGAACTTGAAGACATTGTTAATGCAAACTTTGATTTGCGTCCGGCAGCAATAATTGAAAAGCTTGATCTCAGAAAACCACAGTACAGAGCTCTTGCTGCATATGGTCATATGGGCAGAATTGATCTTGATGTTGCTTGGGAAAAGACTGATATGGCTGAAACTCTCAGAAAAGCAGCTAATTTATAATATTAGTTTATTATGGATATCTTTTTTTGGTGAAAGTATGAGTAAATCAACTGCAGAAAAGAATATTCACGCAGGTCATCGTAAAAGAGTAAAAGCAAATGTGTATAAAAATGGTTTTGAACAACTCGAGGACCACAGACTTCTCGAGTTGTTACTCTTTTATTCTATACCGCGTGAAGATACTAATGAAATAGCTCACAGACTTCTTAATGAATTCGGAAGCTTTACAAATATTATCAAAGCATCTCCGAAAAAATTGTCATCCGTTATGGGGATTGGCGAAAATACAGCTATTCTTCTTTCGGCAATGGGTGAATTATGTTCACGTGCTGTTAAAGAGGACATTATTAAAAAACCGAGTTATAAGAAAGATGAGGATTTGTATAAACTGATTTCATCATTTTACCTTAACGAGGAAAATGAAAAGCTTTCTATTGCTTGTTTCGATTCAGGTATGAAATTAAAAGGCATCGATTTTATTTCTGAGGGCGATTCAATAAGAACTGACTTTGACTTTAAAGTGTTCCTTAGCAAAGTTATTGAATATGACCCTGCATTTGTTGTTCTGGCTCATAATCATCCCGGGGCAGAATCTGCACCCTCTGCTGCTGATATTGATACAACAGCCTCGGCTTCTGTCACATTAAGAAAAATAGGTGTTGTTCTTGCTGACCACATAATAATCGGAAAGGATTCTGTTTATTCTATGAGGAAAGATATGCGCTTTTCGCAATTTTTTACAAATTAAGCCTCACTCTAAAAAGAGATTTACAATTTTACAAGAAAATATAAAGCTGACTAAATCGGCACATATTGC